>CAYVEU010000038.1:0-14914 GCA_964450015.1 uncultured Christensenella sp.
GCCCCGCAGGGTGGCAGTTTTGACGACTTGTTAAACATCAGATGATAGTTCATAGCAAAAATAAAATTTAGGAGGTAAAAAATGAACACTATCGAAAAGGCAGTAAAGTATATCAAGGAGCCTAGCGCGCTTTACGAATCGTTGAAGCGTGGGCTCCGCACCCGTGATTTGGAATGCAAAGACGCTATATTCGTCGGGGCGAACGTGGTTAAATATCAGCGTATTTCTTTTCCAGATAAGAGCCTCGGCAAATACGACAAGAAATCCGGGTACAGCAAGAAAGGGTTTGAGCTCACTTGGAACACTTTTGAACTCAAACAGGACGAAGGCGATTCGCTTTATATCGACAGAATGGATGACGAGGAGTCCAACGCTAACGGCATGGTGCGTATTTCCAATCGCTACATAGACGACGTTCAAGCACCCGCGGTTGACCGTTATCGTCTAAAGAAAATTGCCGACGCGCCTAATGCGTTTGTAAAATGCGGCGATTTGACGGCGGCGAATATCTACGAGGAAATTCAGCATGCAAAGACGAGATTGATCGACGCGGGAATAGATACCGACGCGTTGCTCATGTACATACGCCCCACCGCTTACGAGCTGTTAAAGCGAGCGGCAATGAACAAAGGCTGGCTAACCGTAGGAAATTGGAACGGCGACATGAGCGTAGAGGTTAAGCTCGTAGACGATACGATAAAGGTCGAGGAAATGCCCGGGAACCGTTTGCCCGCCGGCGTAGATTTTATTGTAATCAATCCTCTTGCGACCCCGGCGTTCGTTAAGTATCAAGAAGGAGAGTTCTTCGATAAAATTCCCGGACACGGCAAAAGAAGAATGCAGGTCGATATAGGCTTGTATCACGATATGTTTGTTTACGACGAACTCAACCGCGCCGTATACGTTCACAAGGGCGCGTCGACGGACAAGTTTACCGTAACCTACGCGGGCGGCGCAGGAGCTACGGGAACCGCACCTACGCAAGCGGCGACCGCACCGGACGGAACTTTCGCCTTGGCAGCCAATGCCTTTACTTTGACCGGCAAGAAGTTTGTCGGTTGGAAAGACGGATACGACTATTATCAAGCGGGCGAGGAATACGTTATGCCCGCGCGTAACGTTACGCTGACCGCCGTATGGGTGGACGCGTAAGCGTTTAATCAACAGGGGCAGTCTTAGGTTAGGGCTGCCCCTGAAAACGGAGGGTGGATATGGACGCCGAAAAGCAAGCAAAATTTATAAATGATTTTTTAGAGTATACGGGTATAAACCTCGAAGAACTTGTGGCTGATTTACAGCCATTACCAATGACGGTTGCCGCATTTATTAATCGAGCGGAAACGTTAATAATTACGAAAATTAAGAGCCGTAACCCGACTTTTAGGGAAGCGGAACTCTCGGAATACGAAAAAGAGCAAATATACAAAGCGTTGCTTGAACAAGTAACGTATATGGCAAACGTCGGCGATTATTCCCTGATAACGGGATATGACCCGATAAGCAATCAAGCCGTACCGATTGAAGAACTTAGGAAACGACAGCTCGCTCCGTTAGCGATAGCCATATTAAAAGCGGCAGGCTTATTCTATTGCGGTTTAAGGCGTGGGCATAGCACCTATGCCGACGAGAGGAGATATTGGTCATGAACGGATTATTTAGAGGTCAAGCCGAGTGGCGCAAGTCTACGCCGACGGGCGACGGTAGCGTGCTAGACAGCGTTTTCGTCGATAATATTCAATGCCGAAAATATCAAGGGAAGAAAAAGGCGCAAAAAATCGTAAACGGCAATTCGGTTGCGAGAACGGTTAATCTTACGCTTATATCTTCCTCGCCTATGGCACGTTTAATCGACGCGGATGATGAGCTTGTGTGGAACGGCGAAACTTATTCCGTCATATCTACGGAGTCCGTACCGTCGGCGAGGAAAATGGGCGCGGAGGATATAGTCATTTATTTGGAGTAGGAATGCAAGATAAAGAATTAATGGTGGCGCAACTTTTAGAAGCGGTTTTACGCGCCGTATGTCCGTATGACAGCGGCAATCTATCAAGGACGATACACGCCAACCAAGACGAAGAAGGGCATTTCGTGTCTATCGGTAACGAGGTGTACGATTATGCTGCCGCGACCAACGAGCCTTGGGTAAACCGCAAAGGAAACAATCCGAACGAAGGGTGGGTAGAGCACGCTATTGAGAGTTGCATTCCGCAGGTAGAAGCAATATACGCGGGCAAAATGACGGAAGAAGAACTTGCCGCCGAACTGAAAAAGCAAGACGAGATTTATAAAGCGACTATTCAGCGTAGAGCGGATGAAGAAGCGGCAAAAAGGAATGCGATTAAATAAAGGAGCTTAAAATGTTTGAAGATATATTCGGCGCGCACTTGAAAGAAGTGTTAGAGGTAGAATTAAAGGAGCGGTTGAACAAAGATACGGTAGAGATTTATATGTCGCAGAACAACCAGTACCGCCCGCTTGAAAACGACAGCGAAGCTATAAGCGTAGTCGTAAAGACGGGCAACGCGTCAAAAAGCCACGTTCCCGGATATGACCTCAATACATTACCGCTGATAATAACCTTTACCGTTTGGGAGTTGCGAGTTAAAGTGTTATTAGAAGCCCTCACGGCAATTTCTAACCGCGAAAACGCGAGCTTCGGAGATATTGACGTCAACGGCGAAACGACGAAATATAAAGTCATTTTCAACACTCCGTATGCCGGCGGTCCCGCGCAGTCGCTTCGTTCCGTTGTGCAAGGTAGGCAGGCTACGATAAAGGCTGTTAATGTGATTTGGCTACTGAATATAACGTATAGCACTAATGCTTTGTTATCGCCGCCAAAGTATAAGTTAAAGGTTGACGATAAAGTTTACGACATAGATTTTTGGACGAATTTTTCCGCGTCTAATACTCCCGCTTACGACGGCAATTTGATTTCGGGCGCACGGTTTGTTAAGCAAGATATGCTTAGCATGAATATGAATTACGCATTTATTTTATACAAGGTTGCCGACGGCGTGAGTGCGTTACAAGATTTGTTTATGGCGGACCTTGAAGATGGTTTAACGCTTTCGCAAGCCGTTTTGACTTTAATAAAAGTTACCGCCGAGGGCGAAAAGCTTATTCCGATATCGACCTATAACGTCAATTATCAATTTGAGAGTACGGGAGCGGTGCTTACTCTTACGCTTGGGAGGTAGCTATGGCGGAGAGTGGAAAATTTATAGAGGTGCGAATAAAAAAAGAAGTTACCGTTACAAACGACGCGGCGACGGCAAGCGCGGAGGCGGCGACCACGCCGACACAACCTGCGCAGAATATGGAAAACATAGCAAAGACGGCAAAGGGCAGAAAGAGCCTTGCCGCGACCGTAGCAGTGCAGTATGGAAAGCAAATAGCCCAAGCGGCGGTATCGAATTACGGGGAACTAACGGGCGATTACGCAACGCAACGGAGCATAAATACCGCGACGGAAATAGGCGGAATGGTTGCAACGGTGGCGGCTAATCCGATAGTGGGCGGAATTGGCGTGGGAGTATCGGCGGCAACCCAGATAGCCAGTTATTTTATCGAACGCGGCAAGCACGATAGACAAGTCGCAGTGTTAAGGGAAAGAACGCAAACGACAATAAGATAATCAGCAGTAAGGAGTTTAATATGGCAAACGAAGTATATACGAAGCTTCAATTTACGGATATATTCACGGGCGAGGTGCGGGAAATTACCAATATTCTACAAGGATTTACCTTGACGGAGAACGCCAACGATACAATGGACAGCGGAACGATTATTTTTTTAGACAGCGACCCGAAGCCTTTAAGGGAGTTTTCTTTGGTGCGTATACCATATAAGCCGTTACAGGTAGACAGTCCATACAAAGAACTCGTTGTAGCTATGGACAATTCCGTACAACGAGTTAAGATTGAGGGAAAAGAGGACTATAAGCATACCGTCGGATTGGTGGAGAAAACGGCAATTCTAGAGAAAATTCTCGTGCCGAATTTAATGTTGACCAACCCGAACGATACGCTTTTAACGCAGTTAGACAAGGCTATTGCTAATGCATTGCCTAAGTGTTTGGACGGAAATTATTTATGGGGCGACCCTAAACTTAATCAAGTCATATTATTGCTATCCGCAGAATTGAAAGCAATTGTCGGTAGCAGGAAAGGCGAAGATTTTAGGTTTTCAGGCGCTAATATGAAAGAAATATTAGAGGAAATGTTGTCGCCTTTGGGAATATTCCCCATTGTTTCCTCTTTAACAACAGACAGTGATGGCATATTGCGTATTGAAGTTGGATATAAAGACCCTAACGTTATAATCGGAGACGGTTCTTTCGGCACTGCTATTTGTACCGAAATGAAAAACGATATTTGTGATTTTGGGGGCAGAATCATAACAATAGCGAGCGGAGCGATACCGTCAAATGCTTGTGTAGAAAGCTCAATTAGAGCAAAGGCACAAGGCGAAGATTTAACGAGCGATAATTTATTTTTATCGTTGAAACACCCCATAGAGAACTTATTAAAAGTATATTTGTATGCGGATATGACGGCTTTAATATCCACAGACACTGACTCAATTAGGCAGAGTGTGCTGTGGACAACGCATTATACTTTTGGATTTGATATTACAGATATGTTCGTGGATAGTGAGTATTTTGAGCTGTTAAAAATGACGGAGAAACAAAAACACATTCCATACATAAGGGGCGAAAAAGCAATCGACTTAAATAATCAATATAAAGTATATTTGACAACAAAATCAGTTTTCCACAGCGAGGTAAACGAAAGAATAAAAGCTCTTATAATAAAAAATCAAGAAACCATAAAGACGAATCATTCGTCGGAAATAACAAACAAAGAAGGGAACAATTCTTTTACTAATAAGCTATCGAAAAGTTGGAGTGGCAACAACGTACAAATAACGATAAACAGCGGCAACGGAATTGATTTGCGAGAAGCGAAGGCTTATTTTTCTGTGGAATACATACCGCGACTAGATTATTTATGCGATATCGGTAAGCCCGATTGTCACAATGCCAAAGAAGCGATTTTGGGAATGTATGATAGCCAATCGGCAAATTCACCGGATCCGCAACGTCTCGGCACTAATCTGTTGGGGAAAATAACGCGAATCGGTAAAGATATTGTATGTAAGGACGATAAAGTATATAGTTATGCCGATTTAAAGCCCTTGCAAACGAGCATTGATGAAAAATATATAATTTATCAGCGTGACCTTTCGATATTTGACCGCTTTATAAAAGCGCGGTATTACATGGCGGAGGGGTACAACAACTATTCGGCAAAGATTAGTGTAAAAAGGGAACGTCAAATTTATAAAATTCCTCTTGCCGGTGTGGAGTGTATAATACCTACGAAAAGTTATATCTATTTTTCAGATACTGAGCCAACGCGTTATTTGCCACACTTAAATACACTTGCTTTAAAAAAGATAGCCAACGCATTGGTTGGAATAAGCGGAGAAGTAATAGACCGAGCGCTTATTAAGGTATATTACGCAAACGGAGGAACGGAGAACGGGGTATTTGAATTGCCGACCGCTTCGTTTGCAGGGGGAAATACTTTTGGTTGCAAAATGTCGTTTATGGATAATTATTCTTCGGGGTATTCGTATAATAAAGCAGGAGAAAAAACGTGGTATGGTGTGGCAAAAAAAGCGGCGGTTTCTATTAACCCATATTGCGATGCAAACGGCGAATTTCGGCGTATAGCTTATATGCTCATGAGCGGCAGAAGCACGACAACTGATAGTTTATTAAATGCGTTGCCGGTTACAAGTGAAAGTTATTATAGCGAAGCCAATCGAATGAGTTGGCTTCGTACGACGGCTTATTGCAAAGACAAAGAGCAATCGATATCCATTCAAGCGTGTTTTGAATTATTATCTTCGGATAATGATAAGATAATAACCGGAGAGAAGCTTTCGGCTTGCAATGGTCTTTTTGTGAAAGGTGTTGATAAACCATATCTTTACATAAGCAACGCTCGATACTCAAGGAATGAGATATTTCGAGTTAAAGGCGAACGAAGCAATACACAGATTAGCGAGCTGTTTGACGTTGAGGTAGATAATTCGGTTGTCGCCCTAAGATATAAATCTAGCAATAACGTTTGTGTAGCATGGGCGATAGGTGACGAAGATGGAAACTTGCTGTTAGCCGTTAACGGTTCACTTGTTCAGAATAATAAAATTTATATCTCAAGCGACATTCTATTATCCTAATTATCACAATGTTGATTGTTTACAAATTATAATTGTTGTGATAGAATTAAACTAAAATTGGGAGGGTTAGTATATGGATTTGCAAAAAGAAAAGGCATTTATAAAAATATTAACGTCATTACTTGGAGTTGGAAGCGCAATACTAGATATAATCATGGTCGTTCTATTAGCCAAAGGCGCGTTGGGCGTATTGTTTGGATTAGGGTTGCTTATAGGAATACTTATAATAGAGTTTGTCATTTGGGGCGGATTAAACACGTTGGGAAACGTTATAAGTAAAAGCATGAGCGTGGAAAAAACCCTTGTAGATCATAATTTGGTAATAAAAGAGGAAGAAAAAGAAAAGGAAGTCGAACTTCCTCCCGAGGTTCCATATGACGACGAAGAAGGAGCCGAATAAATTTCAAACAATGAGAGCACCATAAGGTGCTTTCTTACATTAAAGTCAAATTCTAATTATGATTTGAAACCACGGCGACGGAAACGTCGCTTTTTTTATGCAAAAAATATAAAAAGGAGAAATGTGTATGAAAATTCATGTAAACGAGCGCGGCGGGATAACGTCTATAAAAGACGCTCAATTCGTGGCAAACGCGAGTTTCGCCACAAACGTCATAGACGCGGTTTTTGAATTGCCGACGTCGGATGATGCATATTGCTTAGTCAGCGTTATAAGACCGGACGGAAAGGTCATTAACGACCTACAAGCTTTGCTTGAAATCGGCGAGGACGGCGAGAGGATATATCGCTATTCGATAGTCAGCGGCGACGGGGTCCTGTATTGCAAGGGTGCTTTGCAGGTAAGCGTACAGCTTATTGAGGACGGGCGAGTGTTGGCTTCGGCTACGGTGACGGCTCATGTATTCCACAATATCGGAAAGAATAACCAAGCTGAATACGATGCGTTTCAAGAACTCATAAATTCGGAAGCAAGCAAATTAGCGCAAAAGGTCAACGCGAATACTGTGCTTGCAAATGAAGCAATTAGTCAAGTAGAAGAATGGGCGAAAACGGAAAGGCTTATAGATTTTACGGTAGACCCCAAGACGGGAATAGGTGTTAAGTATTACGATAACGGCAAAACGGCGACGGTTCATTATCCTACAACGGGGAGTGTGGCAAACGGCGAAGCATTGATAAAGGAACTTACGTTTACGATAGACAGCTTTACGGCGGACGGCGAATGCGCGTTCAGCCCGCAGCAGACAGGGTTTGACGATAGTAAGTATTTGGCAAACGTAGAGATAAAAGAGGGAAACGCCGGCTACACTCAATTATCCGACGCGATTTTTAAGGGAAACGACGGTAGTTTGCTTATTACACTAAACAAGCCTTTTGAAGGACGCGTGTTGATGTGCGGAGCCGGGTGTATAGCTGAGGGCAGACAAGGAGAGGTCGGAACGCAAATATTTTTTTGCGAACTATCTGGTGCCCCAACTAGAATTGGGGCGGATATTTATGTTCTGTTTGATAAATGGTTTAAACCATCTACTTGCACGGCACGGGAAAACGATTTTGTAATAGCACATTTCCCTGAAACAACCTATGATAGTTTCCAAATGCCCTGTGTAAACAATCGGGTATATCTTTTGCAAATTACGAAAAAGTTTATAGATAATTCGACGTCTGATTACTTGATGAGAGGTGAAACTTACTATTGTCACATTGCGGCGGATATTACCAACTATGCTCGCGATGGAAGCGCTATTGTATTGACAGAAAAAGACATATTACCAGGAAAAAATATTGTTTATCGGTCTGAATTAATTAATCCGATTCGAGAGTGTAGAAAAGGCGATATTTTTCTTTGCTCAAAGACAGGGAATTACGGTTATGTCACGGAAAGCGAATATTATAGACTAGAAGGGGATACAGGATATCCATTGGAAAATCCTTATTTTTATGTGTTGTATGTTGGTTCGTTTAAAGGGGTGCCGGGTTCGCCATTTACTATTGCGGCAACTTACCCTAGCATTTCGGAAATGAAGTTTGATTTTTACAATCCTAACGTGCCGTTTGGTGCTTTTGTGGCAATTGATACCGGCGACGTTAACGATGAGGACAACGCGAAGCTTTATCGGAAAGGGGAAAATCAATTCGAATTTATAATGGATTTGTCGGGTGCCGTGGGGCTGACCGGTCCAAGCGCTTATGAGGTTGCCGTTAAAAATGGTTTTAGCGGGACAGAAGCGGAGTGGCTTGTTAGTTTAATAGGTCGAATGCCTCGTATTCGTTGTTTAGAAACAAAAACAGTTGCGTCAACAGACACTGCATGGGTTGGCGTAGAGGAAACGGAAGACGGCGTGGGATTGCGATTTTATGTTCCGCGCGGACCACAGGGTTTGCAAGGAAATGACGGCGAGCCGGGCAGTATAGTAAACTTACCGTTATCAGGCAATGGTAAAATTTTGTATAACGATAACGGTGCAGTTGGGTATTTGGACGCGTCGGCAATCTTAGGTGAGAGTTTCGGCGGTTCTGAGCCTACGCCATTAGTCGTAAATTCAAATATAGACGGGCTTTATTTAATTAAAAGTGACAGCGCTATCAATGCAATGCGTACAGCGGCTAGAGTTTGTCAGTTTTCATCTGACGGTTCAGAAATGTTTGGAGGAATTTCCGTAGATGCTTGCGACAATATACTTTCGGTTGTGCCGTTGAGCGTGCTCGTTAGTTTTGGTCTTATGGATTCCGCGCCCGAAGATAGTTTTGCATTAATTAATATGGAAGGTTCATTTCCGTATTATGTTTCCCACGATGTTAGCATTATGGAAACGAATTATACCGCAGGGTGGACCGACTGGGTTGCTGAAGACGGAAAAATTGCCGATAACGGTATTGTAGCCGACATATCCATTTTAGGTCAAGCCACAAGGGCATTGGTGGATGCAATATTTTCTTCTTCGCCGTCGAGCCACGTTACGATAAAGGACTATGTTAATGACAGAACGACAATACGTATCGTCAACTTTAATGAGAACGACTTTGAAAACGGTTCTTTGACTTTATCGGCAAGCCAAACGGGCATAAGTAATAATAATTTCATTGTCAACGTCGAAAGACGAGTTGATAACGGATACGAAGTTACGGGTGATGCCGTTATTAAAGGCGACGACGGTAGCATTACACTTGATTATAACGTGCCGTTTGAGGGGCGAGTAGCCATATATTTTACAAATAATAATTAATTTAGGAGGCATTATATGAAAAAACAAATATTACACAGCGGCATTGAGGTAAATGGTGCCGTAGAGCAAAAACAGTACACCGAAGCGGAAATACAGGCGTTGACGATTCCCCAAGGAATGACGTCGTATCTGTCCGATACACAAGGGCGTATGTGGAAATGTACTGCGGGGAAAAAAGAGATAGTCGCAACGTCAACCGAGATAGAGGAAAAAACGGCGGATTTGTCGAAACATTCGCAGTTTTCTTTTGTTGTAGATAGTGACGAGGCTTTTGCCGAATGGGCAAATAACGACAGAACCAAGGGACAGGATTATACAAGTGTTTTAATAAAAAAAGGAACGTGGAAAATCAATAATGCTATTGTAAATGTCGCCGTTTCACAGACGTATGTAATAGTTGGGGAGCCTAATAGTTTGTTAGAATTTAATGCCGACATTTCCTTATCTGACAATAAATATTGTATCTGTAATGGTGTCGTAGGCTCTTCATATAAAGCAGATTTTAGTTTTAATTATGCTTGCAATGTAACGGTGAAATATTCGGGCACAGTCGCGGCTTATGAAAAATATGCATTTGCGTATTTAGATAATTTATACGATTGTAAAGCGATTATAGGAAGCAATTTAAACAAGGGTAGATATGGTTTTTATTATTGTGATAATTTGCTTAATTGTAATGCTGAAATTCTCGTGGCGGGAACGGGGACAGCTTATGGCTTTCGTAAATGTGACCAGCTTAATAATTGTGGCGTTTTAATGCATGACGACGAATATTCTACAGACGCTGTTCGGGGGTATGATGCGTGCCACTACGTCTTTGCGTCATATGCTTCTGTTAAATCTTGTTCGACGGCAACGGGTTTTTATGGTTGTTATTATTTGTTTTCGTGTAGAGGCACGGGACAAACCACAGGGGAAAATGTACATGGCTATGGTTTTAATGATAGTCGTGTTTTATTTGGATGTGGAAAATATGGAGAGGCATCTAGCGATGGAGATTTTTATTCGTGCTATATGGATCCGACATCAGCAAGGAAATTTCCCGTTGCGTTTACTGCCGAGGGTGGTTATAATGGGAACTAAGGAGATAAAATATGAAATACAAAATAATAGGAACGCGCGGCGTGCTCGAAGAGGGTGCGCCGTTTTTATTAAACGAGGAAAAGTCGTTGCAAGTAGTCTTTGAGAATTTACCCGAGGGCGAGTATTTCCTTAAATTGAGCGACCGCAATACGAGGAAAGTAGAAACTCGCATTAAGGGTAATTCGGCAGAGATACAGTCTTACCGATTGCGACCCGGACTTTGGTATGCAGAGCTCTTGCAAAAAATCGACGGTGCGTATAGGTCGAAGATTGTCTGTACGCCGATACGCGTTGAAAACTTAGCGACGGCAACGGAAGGCTATATTTGCTATCCCGAGATAGACGAGGTTTTGAAACTTCAAGCGGAGTACATAGCAAAGGTTGACGAGCTTTTACAATGGCGCGACAAGGTTGCGCCGCTTATTCACAAACACAAAGTAATTTATTAAACGGAGGTATAAAATGAAAAACAAAATTAAAAAAATCTTGCCGATAATTTACGCGGCTATCGAGTTTGTCGTAATTTGCGCAGGCTTTCTTTGCTTGCTTGTAGGCTCGGAGGCGCGTTGCTCGGCATACGCAGCCGAAGAGGGCAAAGCCCTAAGCGAAGAGCCGTCCACGTCAAGCATAACGGACGAAGCGGACGATTTCAAGACAGTATTTAAGAACGACATTTTACCATTAATCGTAGGGGCGGGAGAGGGCATACTCGGAATATTAATAATACTTTTCCCGTACATAAAATTACGAGGCAAAAACAAGAGCCTACTCGGTATGCTGACGGCGAACAAAGAAACGCTTAAAAAGTATCAGGAACTTTCAGAACAATTTACCGTTGAGAACTTTATAAATGCTTTTAAGAATGACGTTATAGAGGGGTTGCAAGTATTTATTAAGGAAACGGTAGAAAAGACTGTCAAGGATAATTTTGTAGACAATACAGACGGACTGAACGAACTAAAAACTACGACCGATATACTTTCCGCACAACTTACTAATTTCATTAAAGCGGCAAGTATCGTATGGCGAGAAGCGCCGGGTGCGACCGAGCTTTTAGCGAAGTCTCCGACAAGTGAAGTATTGAAAGTGCTATACGGGCAAGTAGCAGATTTGCGGAAGAGGGTGGAAGCTAAGCAATCTACGGAGCTTGCCGAGGTTGACGGCGTAGCGAAAGAGTTGGAGGTATATCATGTCGACGAATAAAGGACGGTATAGGCTCTATAAGCTGATATCGTTTCTCGTTTACGTTTTACCGCTTGTAATTCTCTTTGCAGTAGAGCGCGATCATTATTTGAAGACGGCAGGGACTTCCCTGTCGTTCTTTGGATATATCATAGTCGCATTTGCCTTGATTGCTTTTAAGGACAAGCTTTTAGGCTTTGCAAAGAATAACGCAATCCTTACCGTATCGCTTATTGTATTTATTATTTCTTTAATAATGCGATACCTAGCGGACGAGCTTTTATTAATTAGCGGAGTGTCGCTGTTTGGTGCATTATTAAGCACGATTATAGAGCCCGTATGTGAGGTTTTCAAGAAACGTGCAGACAAGGACGACGAGGACGGAGAAGTAAGGTTGTTAACACATAAAAACGCGTGGAGGTTGGCTTATGGCTTCAAACAAAGATAAGGAATTTGAGATAGACGAAAAGGAGATTTTCGATAGCAAGTCCGCCCAAGCGGTGGAACGGATTAATACCGGCAAGCAAAAATTGACGGTAGGAATAAGGAAGAATAGTAGCGTTATAATGTCGGTCCTTTTGATTGTTGTGATAGTAGTTGTCTACATAGCGGATATGAAGATTACGACCGCCGCCGCGCTTAAAGACGTAACGTTGTCTATGATTATTCTTTTCTTCTGCACCTATGCTATGTACTTTAATCAAAAACAACAGGGCATAGCGACGGGCAAGGAAACGGAAATGTATCAGGACGTATTAAAGGATTTCGACGATACCTACGCCGAGTTGGAAAAGGCGGGAGCGTTAAGTAAGGCGCAAGACTTTTGTAACGAGTACGTCGCCGACGAGCTTAAAAACGTCCGCGAGACAATACTAAAAGGCTCGGGTATTACATATGAGGACTACGCGGCGAATTATCTTGCAAAAACAAAAAGCGAATTGAAGAAGCTAGGGTTAAAGGGCGGACGGCTTCGTACAGTATTATCAGCCAACCGTCTTAAACCGATGAAGCTAACGCCAGATATGTTTATGAAATGCGGGCGAGTTATCTCGACAAAACGGAAAGCTATGGGCGTTGCACCGTCTAAGCGCGAGGGGTTAAAGGATATTTCCAAAGGGCTGACCGCGGCTGTTTTCGCTATTTTGGGCGGCAATATCTTCTTTGACATAATCGCCGCGCCGACGTGGGGCGTAATCGTTTCTTGCGTGATAAAGATAGTTCTTGTTCTTTGGAGCGGTTTTATGGGGTATAAGTGGGGGTATAACCATATAACGAGATATACCGTCAATTATGTGAGAGATCAAATCGATTACTTGGAACTTTTGGAGAGGTATTGTGATAAAAATAAATAAATTAAGTGGGTTCAAGGGGGCATTTGGCCTCCTTGAATTTTGACATTGAAAAAGTTGTTGTTGACAAAATAAAAAAAAGGAATATAATAATTAAGTAAATAAATTAAAAAGAAGCAACAAAAATATGAGAAATTATTATTTTTATATTTCGAAAGGGCGAGTAGATAAATTGCTGTCAGTTATTCCTGAATATACTGGGGATATGGAAGCTAGAAAAAAAAGAACGGTAGTGCAAACTCAAAAAAAAGCGAGACTAGGATTTAAAAAAATATTTCATGCTAATGCTTCATATGGAAAACAAAAAACTATTCAATTTGATTCAGAAGAAAAAGCGAACTATACAAAAAAATTAATGTTTCTTATGCAAAATATAAATGAAACACTTATTGAATTCACTAAAACAACCAATGAATTAAACAAGAACAATCTTTATATTTATAAAGGACTTTTTGAAATCGAGACTCCTTTATATGAAACAAAAAAAGATTCAATTATAACAGTTATTTCTAAAATTAGTGACGATAAAATTTTAAAATTACAGTGTAGCATAACGAATTTTAGCGAATATTCGGATGAACAAGAAAATTGCATTCATTCTGGGAATATCTTTTTCTTTAATAAAAGTACTTCTATATATGCTGAAACTTGTTTTATGTTTATTAATTATGAAAATGACAATAAGAGTTGCATTATTGGGCAGCCCATTTATATGAATTTAATAGATGAAAATGATAAAATTTTATTGTAGAAGAAAATATCTTAATCCTCGCAAACAAATACCAGAAGAGTATTTTGATAAAATTGTTTATAAAAGGACATTGTACATTGTTAAAAACTTTGTTGGTGGTGGTGAATATCGATATGTTTTTCAGCTCTTAAACCCCAAAGATAATTTGTCATATTTTAATTTGCTTGTTTATCGGCGCAAGGACAGTTATAAACAGTCTCTTAGAGAAAATAAAAATTCTGAACATAAAAAGAAAAGGGTAATTTATTTGCGAAAAATAAACTGTGCTTTAAGAGAAATAACCGAAAAATTTATTGATTTTGATAGTCCTTCGCTAAAGGAGAAAGTCTTAGAGGCTAAAGAATACTTGAATCACGGCGATTTCGCTCAATTTAATCAAGTCAACGAATCGATTTTGCGTCTTCGCCCCCATTATAGTTATGCACTATATTTGAAAGCATTATATTTTAAAAAAATAGGTAATAAAAAAGAGTTTAAAAAAATAAAAAAAAGAATAATGGCAATCGAACCTAATTTTTCAGAATTTAAAAGTCTAAAATTTTCAAGTTGATAATAAAAAATACAAAAGTTAGGATCATAATCTTTTGTATGAAATTTATGTTATGGAGAATATTTGTAAGGTTTAATAATAATTAATTACGAACTCAATGAAGCCCCTATGTAAACCGCAGCTTCGGGTCCCATAAGACCTACGTCGGCTTGATTGCTGATGACGGCTGTCATGCTCTTATCCGCTCCGCCGCCGTTTGTCAACTCGATTTTTATGCCGAGTTCTTCGAAATACCCCTTGTTGATTGCAACGTAAAGGGGTGCGTAAAATACCGAGTGAGTCACTTCGTTAAGGCGTATTACTCCTTCGTCCTTGTCTTTGCAAGCGGCAAAACAGAATAAAAGCGAAACGGTAAGTATCGCCACCAGTAAAATTACCGAAATTTTTTTCATATTACCTCCAAAATTTTTTCGGCGCGGTTTGTTAAAGCAGTTTTGTTCAGTATCCCGCGCTTATAGTACATTGTATGTCGAGTTTGGCGGGTGGGGTGCGAGCGGGAGAGGTTTAACCAAGTAATTTCATATCCGAACCCGATTTTTACGGACAAATTTAAATTGAT
>CAYVEU010000039.1:0-14657 GCA_964450015.1 uncultured Christensenella sp.
CCCAACCATTTAATATAAATTGATTATTGGGTAAATTGCTGACTTCATCATAAGTACATAGCAAATTTTCCATATCTCCCTTTGCATTACCTGAAAGAGCTCCGGTTACACTATTAAAGTTGCTATCAAAAATAATCTTATACTCATTGGGTATCCACTGTGCAAAAAGTGTAACTTTTCCATCTTCTTTTGCCGTTAAATTGTCAGCTTTTGCTCCATCTTCTCGAAACAGCCCGCTTCCATCGCGGTTGGTTGACCAGCCATTAAACGCGTACCCTTCTTTTACAAATTCGTTTGTTGACAACTTTTTATCGTCATCGAATTGAAAAGTTTGCGATTCCATAATCCCAATTACACCTTCACCGCCATCAAATTCAACAGTATATGTGTTAGCTGTCCATTGGGCATATAGAATAAACGTACCGTCAGGCTCTTGCGTTAAATTTTTTACTTTTTCCCTATCGGCATACGGAACACCTATTCCTGATGATTGAGTATTCCATTGCATAAACGAATAACCCTTACGAACAAAATAATTTGCAAATAATTCCTGTTCTACGTCGTACTTAAACGACTGAACAATTGTTTGTTCATCCCCATTACAGTTAATATTAAACAATATTTTATAATTATTGGGTAGCCACTGGGCATATAATGTTACTCGGCCATCTTCTTCTGCCGTTAAATTGTCAGCTTTTGCTCCATCTTCTCGAAACAGCCCGCTTCCATCGCGGTTGGTTGACCAGCCATTAAACGCGTACCCTTCTTTTACAAATTCGTTTGTTGACAACTTTTTATCGTCATCGAATTGAAAAGTTTGCGATTCCATAATCCCAATTACACCTTCACCGCCATCAAATTCAACAGTATATGTGTTAGCTGTCCATTGGGCATATAGAATAAACGTACCGTCAGGCTCTTGCGTTAAATTTTTTACTTTTTCCCTATCGGCATACGGAACACCTATTCCTGATGATTGAGTATTCCATTGCATAAACGAATAACCCTTACGAACAAAATAATTTGCAAATAATTCCTGTTCTACGTCGTACTTAAACGACTGAACAATTGTTTGTTCATCCCCATTACAGTTAATATTAAACAATATTTTATAGTTATTGGGTATCCACTGGGCGTATAATGTTACTCGACCATTTACTTCTTCTGTTAAATTGTCAGCTTTTTCTCCATCAACTAACATATGGCCATTTCCATTGAAAGAAGTATTCCAACCATTAAACGTATACCCCTCTTTTGTAAATGTATTCATTGCTAGCCGTTGTCCATCATCATATTTAAATTCTTGTGGCAACATTGAACCTACTCCACCTACTCCACGTTCAAATTCGACAACGTATGAGTTTGGCAACCATTGAGCGCAAAGTGTAACTAATCCATTGTTTTGCGACGATAAATTTTTAACCGAGTCTTCTTCGCCATACAATATATCTGTTCCATCTAAATTCCATCCCTGAAACGTATATCCAACTCGCGTAAATTGATTTGCTTCTAAATTATGCGCTTCATCATACGTCAAAATAGCAGAAGCCATAGCGCCGTTTCCGCCGTTCGGATCAAAAACAAGGGTATAATTATTTGCCATCCATTTCAAATCCACGTCATATTGTTGCGCTGCTAATTGATACGATAAATCAAATTGTTCAGTTTCATTATGGTTTAGCCATACTGCATGATAGCCCTCTTTTTGAGGATACTTGTCATTGCAATAATTTTCTGCAACATTTTGAATATCGCTTATAATTTCTTCCAGTGTTATATTGGTATCACACTCATAGGCAAATTTATAAAAACTACTTTCTTGCTCGCAATGAAATAGCACCAATGCCTTCCCTGTTGCTACCCAAGGTTTGATTTCAATATTATTTTTCTTTGCCAAAGATTGATTATATTCGGTATATAGTTGTGCCGGCAAATTTAAAGTCAATAAACTATCTTCTTGGGCAGTAAATAATTGCGTAATAACATTTATGCTACTGGAACCATTAAATTTTATAGACGTATTACTTGTAATTGTGATATTATTTAACGTTTTTGTATTTTGAAAACGCTCACCGTTTATATATTTCAATTCCGGAGAAAACTTAATAGATGATATTGCGGTATTTAAAAACACTCCGTCAGCTATTCCCACCGTTCCGTCCCGTAAAACGTATTCTATTCTTATCTCTCTTGCTGTGATATTCTCCCACAATAAT
Organism: uncultured Christensenella sp.; assembly: GCA_964450015.1. Lineage (GTDB taxonomy): Bacteria > Bacillota > Clostridia > Christensenellales > DTU072 > CAG-1782. The sequence goes on from CAYVEU010000039.1 coordinate 2,217, forward strand.
TTCGAATCTTGTTTAATTCCAACCGCCCATAAACAAGAATTGACATTTTCTATTTTGTGTTTATCGATTTTAGAGCCTTTAATATCTCCGGCATATATTACCCCTTGTTCATCAACGGGCATTGCAGTCCCGATAAAAGCATTTTCTCCTATAAATTCTATTGAATTTGGGATAATAATATATTTCAATTGGGAGCAATCTGCAAATGCGCCTTTTTCTATTATAGTTACCTCTTCCCCATGGAATTTTGTCGGAATATACAATTCTTCAATTTTAGATTTATTTATCCCGTCTTTTATTCCTTTTACAACGCCGTTTTCAATCAACAATTCCGAAGACCCCTCAACGATCGAGACCGAAATTCTTTCTGCTTCTTTCTTGCCGTTATTAAATACTACTACACTAAACCCAGCTGTCGCTACCGTGCACAAGATCACAATTACGATTATCATGATCCATTGCCATTTATAGCCGTACTTAATTGCTGCTTTTGAGCGTTTTCTGATTTCTCTCTTTATTTGCGCATCATTCTCTTGAATTTTCCCTTGTGCGCCAAGCTGAAATATACGATTTTTTCTAAATTCTTGTCTATCATCGCTATTCCTATATTCTTTGACTACTCTGTATCCTAAATTATTGTTCTTTATTTCAGTGCAATCTTTAATAACTTTTATATCTTCTAAGCCCAAAGGCTGTTCATTTGCTTTTTTATTTCCTTCTTCACCATCAAATTCTCTCAACACTCTAAATCTGTTCCACACAGGACGCACAACAAACCACAAAACGACATTAACCAAAAGTCCTACTACCGTAGATATCAAATCTATATGCTCATCATCCCTCTTTGTAGCACATAAAACTATAACTATAACCGCCGTGATAATAGCAGAGATGACGCCTATCGTTTCTCCATCAAAATCAAAACCATTTTTTACTCTTTGAAAAAGTCCATACTGTCTAGGTTCAACTGAATTAATATCTTTTAACTTCTTCTTGATGTTATTAGCTTCAATATATATAGATTCACTCTCCCAATCTTCCGAATCATTATTAAGCATACGACTTACATTAATTTTGAGCGCGAATTCAATCTTCCTTAAAGCATCATTAATAAAATTGCAATCAAAAACCTTAATTCCCTTGTCGCTGTTTGTAATTTCATTGGTTAAATTTTTTATTTCATCTAAAATAGCTATGACTTCTTGTTTATCATTTTCGTTGGCTTGGTTAGATTCCGCAACTGTTTTACGGATATTTACAAGTCTTTTATTCCATTCCCTTATATTTGTTTGAGTTTTTGTAACGTTCATAAATATCCTCTCCAAAAAATTTGCTTTACAAAAAATCACATCTAAATGTTACATCACTTCTCGACATAATGCAACTTTTTTCGTATATTAAACAGCTGCCTTCTAAAAAATGAAGTATTCCACTTCTTGATTCAACGATCAAACTAAATAAAATCACTTCTAAACGCAATTTATCTATGGCGAAACTGCGGGGGGCGGCTAACGCCGCTCCCCGCTCTTTTTCACCGGCTACATCAACTGAATATTTCTGCTCTGCGAGGCAATATGCTACAAGCTAAAATATTTAATTTTCGATTTCAAAAGCTTGGAAAATATATACGCCATAACGACGCTTATTATATCTTTGGCGATATACGGCACGGACACCAAAAGCAAGGATTTTAAAAAGCCGTTGCCCGACTGGTAAGAAAACCACCATGCGCCGAAGATGTGCAAAACGACGAGCCCGAGAATACCAAAAATAATACGCAAGATCGCGTTTACGGCGGGTTTTAATTTTTTAAAATCGATACAGCATAAAAGGACCATTGGCAAAAAGCCGATAAGGAAGCCGCCCGTCGGTCCGATAACTGCGCCGAAGCCGCCTTTGAAGTTTGCAAAAACCGGCACGCCGACCAGTCCCAAGATAAGGTATACGCACATAGCGAGCGCGCCCCACACTCCCCCGAAATAGCCGCATAAGGCGACCGCAAACGTCTGTAGGGTTACCGGAACTCCCGACGGAAGCGGAAAAGCAATTTGGCTCAACGCCGCGACGATAGCCGTAAGCAACGCCGTATAGACCAATCTTTTCGTGTGCTTTCTGCCCTTTGCACCGTCGCCGTTTTTTACAGTTACAGTACCGGTCGATTTTACTTTTTCCATGCTATTTCTCCGTTTATGACGTGCTCCGTCACGCCGTTTTGATACCTTATAATAAGCCGCGCCGCCTCGTCTATACCGACTACCGTCACGCGCTCCGTCGTACCGTTTTGAGTATAGTCGACGCTCTCCCCTGTGAGAACCGAGGCATCGGAATACTCCTTTAAAAACTCCTTGTCTTTGTCGTTATTGAGCTCCGACAAATTGTCCCTAACTGCTTCGGCAAGCGCAATCAAAACGGCTTTGTCGTATGCTTTATCCGTAATATATCCTGCGACGGACGAATATTCTCCGTAGCCGTCGGACGGCTTGAAAACGTCAATGCCTATTCCTATTATTGCCGTAACCTTATCGCCCTCGAACTTGTTTTCCGTCAAGATGCCGCACACCTTTTTGCCGTCTAAGTACAAGTCGTTTACCCATTTTATGCCGCAATTAACGCCGAGAACGCAATTTACCGCCCGCCTTACCGCGACCGCCGCCATGGGCGTAAGCAAATTTAAAGCGATATTCGGGCGCAAAATTACGCTCATATACAACCCGCCAAGCGGCGAGATAAAGCCTCTTCTCTTAGTGCCTTTGCCTTTCGTCTGCCTATCCGCTATAATAAGCATACCGCTCTCGGCATTTTGCAAATTTTTGGCGTAGTCGTTGGTCGACTCGGTTTCCGCAAGATAAATCGTTTTCATCTAAAATATTTTACGCCGTATCACATAAAAAAGTCAATTATTTGATAAGTACGGCGCGACTTTACTTTCAAAACATAAAAATAGTACTTTTACGTTTTGCCTTTGCGGGGTCAGGGTGCGTAAGCCCCCGAGATTTAGAATATGGACAAATAAATATATTGCTTTATTCAAGAAAGACGGACTGTCTTTCTTCACTATAAATCGGACTGAATCAGAAAAAAGTTTTATCCGTGTATTGATGACTCTACCGCGAGTAAAATCCCGCTTCACGATTGGTCCGGCGAAGCAAAAAAATGAAAACGGCGCGTAAGATATATTTACGCGCCTTAATTTAAATTATTAAGTTTTATTGATTTTGGTTGCCGTTCGCGTTGTTTTCCGCTTTATCGACTGTTTTTCGCGGCGTATTGCTCAATTTGTCCTTTATGTCCTCGACGTCCGTCTTTATGTCGGCTATCATTTTAAGCTTGTCCGCCAAAGCGTCGATTGTCGCTTGGTACTTTTCTTCCCTCGCCTTGCTGTCTTTTATTTGGATAAAAAACAGACACACGAAAAGAATTGCCCAAATCCCCGCGCCCGTTGCCGCTTCGAAAATCGTTTCCCACATATTATTCTCCTTTCGACGATTTATTTGCCGGTTGCCTCGTTGTAACGACGCCAGTTTTCTATCGACTGCTTGACCGCCTCGTCGTAGTGCGCCAAAAAGTCCGCCAGTTCTTTGTTGTATTCCTCAACTTCCTGACGTGCAGCCATTTCCTCGCGCCGCAAGCTTGCAAGTTTCTTGTCGTATTCCGCTGCCTTTTTCAGTTCGTAATCCCGTAGCGCAAGCTCCTTTTCGGCGTTTACGAGTTCGATCTCCGTCCTTATCTGTTGCGCGAGACGACCGTATTCCGCCGCCGCCGAATTTAGCTTTTCGGCGTATCTGCTCTCTGCGGCGGCGTTGAGTCCCGCAAAAATACTGGAATTGACGATACCGTTTTTTATTGCCCTGTCGTTTATGTTTTCACGCTCGCTTGCATAGCTTTTTGCGGCGTTTTCGTAAAATTCGGCTTCGTTTTGCTTGGCGTCGCCCAGACGTTTATCGAGCGTATTGAGTTGCTTTGCCGTCTTAATATCCAACGCCTCAGACTTGTTTTTATAAACGTTGTCCGCGTACTCCCTTGCTTCCGCTTTAAGCTCTTCTTCGCTCTTGTCTTCCCTCTCCATAAACTGTGCGTTTATCGGCAAAAAGTCGTCCGCCGTATAATCTTTTGCCACGGTGTTTTTCGTGCCGCCGGATTTGTATAAGTTTGACGGCGCTAATTTTTTTGCCAAAATGCTTACCTCCGTACCCTTGCCGGAACTCTTTTTCAACGTCGCGTTTACCGCTTTGAAAATTTCGCTCATGCCTCGCCTCCGTTTGCGCTCAACGCCTCGACTTTTGCCGCAAGTTTTATCAACCTAAGGTTTATCTCTTCAAGTTTATCCATTATCTCGTTCATAGTTACTTCTCCTTATAAAATCGAATTCCAGCAGCATACCCTTTACTTTGAACGCGTCTTCGTCCGTGCTTATCTCTATCCCGACCTTGTCCGCGCGTTTGTTTACGGGTATCATCTGCGCTCCGTCGCTTCCGTCCAATTTTATTGTATAATTTTTATCCAATTTTGCCGTTAATTTGACAGGTGAATCCACGTCGATGAATATCTTTTTCAGAACCTTGTCCTTATTCAAGCTGGTAAAATCGGTATAGGGACTCCGCCAAAGTTTGGGCAGTTTTTGATTGAAGAACTTCCCCGATTCGGTTATCTCTCCGAAGTTATAGCCGCGGTACAGGTTGTCGAAAATGACGATCAGCTTGTTTTCGCTCTCGATGCTCAGCGGAAGAAAGCTGCCTATATCCGCGCCGCGGAATATTCCCGTTTCGCCGCTGTCGAAATCGTGGATTATCAATCCGTTGTTCTTGAAATCCAAATTCTCGTCGCCTACCACCGCGTCGTCGCGCTTTAACTTTACCGCAACGAAGTATTTGTTGTCGAAAAAGCACGCGTGACTGTTTTGTTTGCTCTCTATAAGCGGTTCTATACCTTTGAGTATCTTTTTGCAAGCGTAACCGTCGAAGCTGTAAAAGCCGTCCTCAGCCAAAAACGTTATCGCGTTGTTGCAAATAGCCGCGCTTTTGGCGTAAATCATATTGTTAGTCGAAAATACGCGGGTTAGGACGTAGTCCGATTGGTCGGCGTATGCGACCAGCTTGTGAATTGCGTATTCCCTTATGATATACAGATTGCTTTTGAAACTTATAACTCCCGTGACCTTGCCGCCCTCGTCGGGAAAGGATATGTACCCGCCCTCGGTAAGCGACACGTTCCAGTTGGTCGGGTTTAAATCGTCGCTGAAATATACCCTGTTCGCGCCCTCGCTTACCGTACCGTATACGCGTTCGTTGTGAATACACGCGTGGGTGAGTTTGGGCGGATTGGTGACTGCCGTAAAATTCGTACCGTCGAAAACGTACATCTTCCCTTCCGCGCCGATAATGAGCATACAGTCCGTGCCGTTGTAATGATAGTTTAAAAGCGTTACGTCGTGATTGGCAAATTTAATCCCCGAATCCGAAAATTCGTTGTCCGCGAAATGCGCGTAATATATTTTTCGGTTGTTCATCAACGCAACCAAAATATCGTCGCGCTCTTTGGTCGTACTGTCCATTCGCCTGAATACTGCCGCTTTTACCGGACGGCTCCCCACGCTTATGCCCGCAGGCAATAACCGCCCGTTTATCCTTGCGTATTCTATTCCTATCCCTTGCGTCAAAACGCCGTTTTTTACGGTGACGTTATACGCGTAACTCGCCCAGCTCAGCGGCAAAGAACTTTCTTCCGCAAGCGCCTCTATTCCCGTAAATTTCGTTATCTGATAGCTGTACCTGCCCACTTCCGGCGTGACGTCGCGTCTGAAATAACTTCTCATATGAATCTCCTGTACTTTACCACTACGGGGTTTCTTTTTCTCGACAAATTCAATACCGTATTGTCGTAACGGTTTTTATAGAACACTGCCTCGTCGTACAGCCCCGAACGGTAAAAATACTCGCTCGCTATGCCGGTCGCCAGCGCCGATTCGGAATATTGCGGCGGCAATTCCACGTCGGACGTCAACGTAAGTTCCGGCGCGTGATAGACGTAACTCACCGTGACCGCTCCCTCGGCATCGCATTTTACGTATAGCGGATACAATTCAAACGGAACGGAAACGCCGTTTTTTCTTATCCGCATAACGTCCTTTACCGGCTTGGAAAATTCCGAATAATATATCCTGCCGTCCGTCACCGTAAGGACTTCCGAATACTTTAAATGAACGTATTCCTCCGTCAGTTCCTCGTAAATCATGTTTGCCGAGGATATAAGTCTTTCCCTCTCGGGCGTGTCGGCTTCCGCGTCCAAATCTATATTTTTATCGCCGATAATTTCCGAAGCTTTTTTCAACACGTCTTTTAAAATCATGTCTTCCTCCTTATTTAATCAGGCGCATCGCGCGGGAAAAACCGTCCTCAACCTCGTCTTGCGCCTTTCTTATTCTCTCTTTGTCCAGTTCCTCGTTACCTTTGTCTATATCCGCGATAACGTTTTCTATATTTTCGAATCTGGTATACCAAACGCGCTTTATCGTGCGCTCGTCCAAAGCGTCGAACGGCAAATGCAAAACGCTCTCGCCGCCGTCCGTCACTTCGTATAGCTGAGTGTCCGTGTTGAACACTACGCCGTAGGACGATTTAATTTCTCTTAATCTTGCAACAATATCCAACACGTCGTTTTCTATCTTTATAAGCATATCCTCTCCGTAAAAGAGGCGACGCGCTAACGAAGCTAACGTAATCAAATGCTATGCGTCCACGTCTCGCGCCGCCCCTTTCGCTTTATCCCAAAAGCTTTATTGAGTCAATAGGTTTTAACCCGCTTGTTCGGGCGTTACGGGTGCGGCAGGCGCTTCATAGGTCATCTTTGCCTGTCCTATCGGACGAACGCAGATGAGGTTTGCGTATTTTACCAAAGTTGCGCCGTACGCCGCTTTGTTGTTGAGTTGGCGTAAAATCCTGCCGCCCTCGCCTTCCAACCAGCTCCAATCGCCGAGCTGCTGCAATTTGAAATCGTCGGTGTTTACGAAATGCATGGTGTTGTCGGGCACGAATCTGTCGACGTGCACGGGGATACCGTTGTAGCTCATCGTAGTGAAGCCGCCGTCGAGGTTCATATAGTCTATGTTTCTGCGGCTGTCGAGCAACTCGGAAAGGTACTTCCTGCGCATATCGAAAGAAGTCAAGATGAGGTTTATCCTACCGCCGCTTCTCTCTTCTATGTCGTCCAAAAGCTCTTGTATCTCGTTGCCGGTAACCGCGTTGACGGTCTTCGACGTGGGCATAAGGTAGTTAAGGCTGGCCCTTGCATTGCCGTAAAATCCGGTAACTTCCGTCGCGGGCTGATAAATATACGGCAGTCCGTACAACTCGTTGTTGTAGCTCCCCTGCAAAGTAAGGATATTGCCCGCCGTAAGATCGCTGACTTTGCCTTCGACCTTAATGGTCTTAGCCGCTCTGTCTACGAACATAACTCTGTGGCCGGTGGAAGCGGGAACTTTATTCTTCAAAACGTCTATGACCATACCCTCCATAAGGTTCTTAACGCTGTCGACGTAAATGGTCGTGCTGCTGGTCGCCGTGCTGGACGACGTGCCGACTATTTTGGCAAGAACTCCCGAGCCGTCTTGCAATAACATTCTGCCGAAATTGAATTTCGCGGCTTTCAACAGCCCTTCCATTTCGTTGTTCAATACGTTGATAAAGCTTCCTGCCGTCGCCTGCGACGCCTTTAATACCTTATCGGTGATTTCGATATTGCCGAAAATGTTGATTATCGGCGCACGGAAATTTATAAACTGAGCGGAATACGCCATAGGCAAATCCGCGTCGTCGCTCGCACATCCGATACCGCCGTTGATTCCGAACTGCGACGGGCTGATTACTTCCTTGCCGCTTATGTCCTCCGAGCCTTTATTCACCATCGTGTAAAAAGGCGACGTGCCGACGTCAAGCTGTTGCGATATGACGTCCAAATAAACTGTTTTTAATACTTTGTCCGCATTGGTTGCGTTTAACATAATTCTTTTCTCCTTCTTTTAAGTGTTGATAATTTTCAGAGCAAGTTCCCCCGCCTCTCTTATGTTTCTGGGTCTGATCGGCGGCGTAAGCGGAATAGCTCCGCCTTTTTGAAGGGTCACCGGATACGGGTTGCTCTTGACCGTATCCAGATACTGCGCAATTATTTTTTCGCGGTTTGCGTCCGCGTTCAAAACTTTTTCGATAACGTCGTCGTCCGCCGCCATTTGCTCGGGCGTTTTCACCTTTGCAACGAGCACGTTTAAAAGTGCGCTCTCTAAGTTGGCTTCTCCGTTCGCCCCGTTTTCATTTTTCGCAATCTCTTGTGCTATCTCGTCGGCGTAGCGTTCGGCTACGGGGTATTTCGCAACAAATTCCGCGACCCTTCCTTCCCACTTCTCGGTTTCGATTTTCTTTTGCTCGTACTCCGCAAGCTTTTGACTGCGCTTGGTAAATTCGCTTTGAAGCGAATTGTAAGCTTTCAAAAGCTCCTCTGCCGTCTTGAATTTTCCGTAAGATGCTTCCTGCTCTTTGCCGCCGTCGGCGGGTAGCTCGTAAGTTTTATCTTCTTTCATTTTCCGTTATCTCCTTTTTTATTTGTTTATATTTTCGGCTTCATTTTCCAGCCTGAGGTATACGCGATGCGTTCTTACGTGTTCGCTTAGCCGTTCCTTATCCTTTTCGTTAAGGTCGCTCTCTGCGCTTATCAAATATCGCGTATGCTCCCCTATATGCAATTTATGGTTGTCCGTTTCGCTGACTTCGGGGTTCGTATCTTTAACGTTCAAATTTTCCCGAATTGCTTTTTTGGTGTGTAATTCTTCGGTCGACAACGCGTTTTCCCAGTTGCCGAAGCCCATGATTTCCAGCAATTTCAGCCTGCTGGTTTCGCTCAGTTTTCCGTCCTCGCCGAACAGAAGCCCCATTTTCAAGAGCTGCTCCGCCATGCTCTTTCTATTTGCCGCGCTGTCCACGGTTTCGTTTTCAACGTCGAATACCAAGTCGTCGCTGGTGATTTGACTGCCGCAAAAACTCTTCATTTCGATTTCTCCGTTGTCCCCCGAAACGCGCTTCAAACGTTTGGTTGTAGCAAACTGCCTGTAAAGCCGCAAGACGTGCTTCCCGACCTCTTTTATCGCCGCTCTTATCTCGTTTGTGGACACGCTTAGACGGTTATTGTCCTGTTCGATAATAAGGTTTAAAGCGGTACCGCTCAGGCTGGAAGATTTTATCGTGGTCGACGTCAAAAAGTCGCTGACGCCGCTGACTGTCACGAACTCGTTTAAAAGTCGCGTTTCCTCTTCGTTGAAGTCGGACGGGACGCCGCCCATATTGAGTAGTACCGGCGCGGAACTGCCCTGACGGTAAATTATCACCTTTCCGGGAGCGATGCCCTCTTGCTCGATGTCGTCGACGTCTATACTGCCGTCTTCTACCATAAGCACGCCCATCGCCATTCGGTTCATATACTCGTGTTTGCGGTTTTTTATCGCGTTATACGCCTTTTGAATGGGTATAAGCCTGTCTACTATGCACGTGCCGAAAAACGACGCGGGCTGTTTTAAGCAAACTTGCTTGACGAACGGAAAGGTTCTCGTGCCGTTTGCGCCGTTGATATATGGCAACGGTCCGTCGTGGAGCACCTTGTCGCCGGCGACTATCACCAACCGTCCGTCGGGATTTTCCGCGTCGGGCAAGCTGTATCTTTCCACCACGACCGCGTGGTTTTGTTTTGTTTCGGTAAATATCCTGTTCTTTTTCAGCGTTCCGCCGTTCACTGCCACCGAATCGGGCATTATGACGTCCACGTTTCCGCCCTTTACCTTCACGCCCCATACGTCGTATATCCGCTCTACGGGATACGCCCGTGCGTGGATTATGCTTTGACAGTCGTCTATCTCCTCCGCGCTCAAATTGTCCGGGTAAATTTCATACGGCGGACAAACGCTTATTTCCACGTCGCCTTCGTTCAGGTTTTCGGCAATCGGTCTGCCCTTGTTGCCCGACCAGCTGATTTTGTAAAACGCCGTTCCACACGTTTCCGACCAGTAAGTCGCTTCCCTCGTCAAATTTTTAAGTCCGTTTTCCTCTTCCGCGCTCCTTAATAGCAACGTGGAAAACTTTGCCGAGTTGACGTCGGCGAAATCTCCCGTCGCCGGCCTTACGCTCACGCTCGCGCCAATGCCTGCAAATTTTGCAAGACGGGTTTCTATAATGGGCGCTATATGGTTGTAAACGCCTCGCTCCTGCCAGTAGTAGTCCCTGCCGCCGTCGGCAAGCTGTCCGTCGGGCAGAATTTCGGCGTACTGATTGCCGCTTATGTAGTTGACGTTGAGCAGCCACCCGGCTTCCAGTCCGCGCCTCGCCTCCTTTCTCCGCGCATAGTCGCGCATAACTTCCTTTACCAAATCTCCGTTTCTTTTCATAACTCTCCTTTGCTTGATTTTAAGTCGTTTAATAACCTTTCGCGCTCTTTCTTTAATTCTTCGTCGCTCATGGAATACAGCTCGCCGTCTTTTATCTCCATATAAGCTTTAATAGCCGCAAGGTCGGGCGGAACGTATTTCGTCGCGCGTTTTTCCTTAACTATCTTGTGATGTCCTTCGTCGTCGATAGCGTATTCGGCGGTAGTTTCCGTCACCTCGTATCCGACGGCTTTCTTTCGTAAAACGTCAAGCATACCTCTCTCCTTTTTTGTAAGTCCTATAAATTTTTTTATAGTTGGTTTCGATAAATCCCGACTTTTTCTTCGGCGGCGTATACGTCGGACGGCTCATAACGTAATATCGCAATTCGTCCAATGCGTGATCGTCGCGTTTTATCGGCGCGTCGTCGTTGCCCCACCGGTAAGTCTTGATTTCCCGTATTAGATTTACGCAGCTTTTAAATATGAATATCTTCGGCGGTCGCTCGCAAAAATAGCTCCTGACTCTGCTTATTCCCGTAAAAAGTTCCTTGTTTACTTTGGGATTGACGGCAATGTGCTTTTCGCGGAAAAGTTCCGACACGCTCTTTGCCGAAGCCAGCGTCCTCTGCCCCGCCGCGCTGTCTATAAGAGCCTCCACGTCCCCCGACGAATTTCTGTGCCAGTTAAGACGGTCGGCTATATCCAAGATAGCTTTTGCGTGAAAGTCTATATCTTTCCCCGCCGCATAGTGCTCGGCAACGACGTAGATATTGCCGTCGTTATCTACGCAATAAAAATGCGCGCTCAAAGGATTGCGTAAACCGGGGTCGATAGACACGGCGTCTTGCCAGTCAAACGGAACGTCGAACGGGTCTATTACGTGAATACTCTCGTCAAATTCGGGATAAACCAGTCCCGAGGACGCGTGGAAATGCCCGTATCGGCGGGTTTGGAGCATCTCCTCGCTTAACCCTGCGGTGATGGATTTGACTTCCTCTTCGTCCAAAAACGGATTGTCCGCCCACTCCATCTGTATATAGTAAACCTCCTTATCGTCGTACTTGTTGAGGTATATCTCGTCATATACCCAAGTAAGTCCTTTAAGGGGGGTCATCGTGCCGAATATATCTCCCTTTTTATCCAGCACTCTCATTCTGCACTCCTCGTAAATATCGTGAGGAGGCTCCTCGTCGAACCAAACGAAGTCGAGGCTCGCACCCTGAAATTTCTCCCGTCCCTGATCGGCTGATTTAAAGCCGATTTTCGAGAGTCCGCCGAACACGTTTCTTACCACTATGGTATCTATAACTCCCGTGGACGGGCTCCCTTTGCTCCCCGAATGCATAATTATGTCTTCTATCCAATCGGGGCGCAGATAATTGAGGATTTTACTCTGCGCGACGTCTCTTTGAACCTCGTACGTGACGCTGACGACCCAGCCGTTGACGTTCTTCCGGTTAGGTCTATAAGGGTGAATACCGCGCGCCATCCATACCGCCTCAACCGCTCCGCACTCGGTCTTTCCGCTTCGGTTTCCGCCGAAAACCCAACGGTTTCTCTTCGTGCATTTGTGAAAAGCAAGCTGTTTTCGGTGCACCTTTTCGCCGGTATTGTAGCGAGCCAGCGTATCGAATTTCTCCCTGTCAGCCAGTATTCCGTCAATTTTTTTGATTCGTAAAATAATTTCTCTCTCGTCCATTTTCCACCTTGTCGCGACACCGCATATTTTACCCACGCCCGCGGATTATGTCGGGAAAAAACGGCAAAAAGCGGCTCGCAAAAATGAACCGCTTTTTTTTATAATGCCGTCGCAACCACGGAACGATATTAATTATTCTTTCAATTCAATTTCTTCTATTATGTAGCTTCTTACGATATCGCCGTTAATCCCCGTATCTATTTTTTCATAGATAATAGCTTCCATTTGCTGGTAAAGATTTGCAAACCTTTCATCCTCAAACAGCTTCGGAAGATTTTTTATAAAGCTAAAATAATCGTTTATAAAATGCCAGTCAATATCCTTTTTGACTTTTATCGTTT
>CAYVEU010000040.1:0-14414 GCA_964450015.1 uncultured Christensenella sp.
TCTGAGTCCTTTTTTCTTCTCAAAAAAATTAACTCGGTTTATTCGTTCGCTTTTTCTTTATATTTCCGTTCCGTTGTTAAGGTTCACTTGCTAATAAAAAATATAGCTTATATAGAATATCTCAAAATTTTCTTTTTGTCAATCTTTTTTTATCGATTTAATAAAGATTTTTGTAAAAAATATAATATAAAGAAAAATATCTGTTCTATCCTCTAAATTTATACCGTAATTATCCCTACATCCTCATCAGTCAACTTTGTTGACAGCTTCCCCCTCGCGTGAAGGCGGGAAGCTTTTTTTATTTTTTTCTTATACATATATGTAGGGCGTGAAGACGCGTTCTATTTTTTTGGAAAAAATTAAAGGAAGCGTACATAGTAGTACGCGAGAGCTTTATCAAAACAAACGAGACGGCGTAGAGGCGTAGGATTTTTTTTAAAAGCAAACGATAGGCGTACTGAGCACGTCGAGTGACGCTTTTGAAAAAGTTATCGAAAACTATAAAAAAATATCCGCCGCTTTTAACGACGAATATTTTTTTAATATAAATAATTGTTTCGTTTTCGAGAACGTAAAGCCTGCGGCTATATGCCGCCTTCTTTTAACGTTTGCTAAACTGGGGTGCTTTACGGGCTTTATGTAAGCCGTACTTCTTCCTTTCCTTCATTCTCGGATCTCTCGTCAAGAATCCGGCTTTCTTCAACTCGGGTCTTAAACTTGCGTCCGCTTCGCAAAGCGCTCTCGCTATACCGTGGCGAATAGCGCCCGCCTGTCCGGTCAAACCGCCGCCTCTGACGTTTACCATAACGTCGTACTTGTCGCCGGTTGCGGTAAGCTCAAGCGGTTGCTTTACGATATACTTTTGCGCGTCAAGCTTAAAATACTCGTCGACAGGAAGCTTATTTACGATAATTCCGTTCTCGCCGCCGGGGATAAGTCTAACGCGGGCAATCGCCTTCTTTCTTCTTCCTACTCCCCAAAACTGTATCTTTTTAACTACTTTCTTAGCCATTTTTCACCTCTTACTTTACGGTAAGCTCTTTGGGTTGTTGAGCTTGCTGTTTATGCTCGCTTCCCTTGTAGACAAACAGTTTTTTTATCATCTGTCTGCCGATGGAGTTTTTGGGAAGCATTCCCTTTACTGCTTTTTGAAGAGCAAAATCACTCTTCTCCGCCATTAATTTATCGTATCTTATTTCCTTTAAACCGCCTATATAACCGGTGTGATAACGATAGTATTTTTGGCTCTCTTTCTTACCCGTCAACACTATTTTGTCGGTATTGATGACGATAACGTAATCGCCGGTATCGACGTTCGGCGTAAAGATGGGCTTATTTTTTCCTCTTAATATAGAAGCTACTTGCGACGCAAGTCTTCCCAAAGGAACGTCGGTAGCGTCTATAACGTACCACTCCCTTTTAACTTCGTCGGCCTTAGCCATATAAGTCTTCACTTTTAAAAACCTCCGTATTATATTGCATAACGTTATTTTTTTGCGCAAGGGGCTAATTTGCACCGAAAAATTCCGATAAGCCTATTTATTGTAATACAATCATTTTTTTTTGTCAATTCATTTTTATTTTTTTTTAATTTTTTTTAAACTTATTATTTAAAATATGGTAAGTTATTTATTGAAATATATCAATTTTTATGATATAATACACACTATGAAAGACGTAGGCGAGATATTAGACGAAATAAAGCTGGAAATGAGTCAAAAACTCAATGCGGCGGAATATATGCTTTGGATAGACGGATTGACTCCCGTCTGGTGTTCCGGTTCGGAAATAGTCGTCTGCGCTCCGAGCGAACACGCGAGAAACACGGTTGACGAAAATTATACGTACGAATTTTTGGACGCTGCCGATAGGTGCGGTTTTGCGTTTTTAACGGTTATGTTTATTACCGAAAAGGACAGGCACTTTTTTAAAGACGGCTACTCTCCCGAACTCAAAAAAACTAAAAAAACCGAGGAAAAAAAACCGAATCCGTTTATCGCGCGCTACACTTTCGACAATTTCGTCGTCGGCGACAGCAACCGTCTTGCTTTCGTAACGTCTCAAACGGTTGCGGAAAATCCGGGTATAAACGACGGCCTTTTGACTCTAAACCCGCTGTTTATATACGGCGGCGTAGGTTTGGGTAAAACTCACCTTCTCCACTCTATCGGCAATTACATTATTGAAAACAACCCGTCTCTTAACGTGGTTTATATGCCGACGGAGCGTTTAAGTAACGAGTATTTTGCTTCTTTAAGCCGTTATTCTACCGATAAAGACGCTTATAGAAACTTCCGCGAAAAATACGCAAGCGCCGACGTTTTGATGCTCGACGACATTCAGTTTTTACAAAAAAAAGGCGGTCTGCAAGACGTTATTTTCCATATATTCAACGACCTATATAATAAAGGTAAACAAATTATATTATCGTCCGACCGTCCGCCGAAAGAAATAAACGACATCGAAGACAGGCTTCGTTCACGTTTCGAGGGCGGAATAATGACGGATATTTGGACGCCGTCGCTGGATACGCGTATAAATATTATCAAAAAGAAGTTGGAAAGCACTAAAATAAGCCTAGATAAAGATATTATTTATTTTCTTGCAGAAAAGATAAACACTAATATAAGAGAACTGGAAGGCGCGCTTACACGCGTTATAATGTTCAGTCAATTAAACGGCAGGAAACCTACGTTGGAACTTGCAAAAGAGGCTCTCAAAGAAAAAGAGGAACAAAACGGCGACGAGTTGGACCCAAACAAGATAATAAAAGCCGTGAGCGAGTATTTCGGTATACCCGATCACGATATAGTGGGCAAAAAAAAGAATAAAGATATAGTTGAAGCGAGAATGATAGCAATCTATCTCGTTTACGATATATTAAACTTGCCGCTTATAAACATAGGACAGATATTCGGCGGGCGCGACCATACCACGGTCATCTATTCCCGCGACAAAATAATAAATTCTCTCGGACAAAACGGGAAGATAGACAAAGCGATTAAGGATATAAAATCAACGCTCAATGTGTAAAACTTGTTTTCTGTGGATAGAATGTTGATAAATAAACGTAGTTTATCCACAAAAATAAAGCTTTAAAAAAGCCGAAAACTTAAATTAAAGCTGATAAAAAGCAGTAAAATAAGGTTTTCCACAATTTGACAGCGGCTAATAATAATAATAATCCTTAATTAATAAATTTTTATTTAGGAGGAAACGATGAAATTTTTTTGCAACGGCGCTGAATTATCCAACGCCACCAATATAGTAAGTAAGGCGATATCGCCCAATAAAAATATACCTATACTCGAAGGAATACGTATCGAAGCTATCGGCAACAATATAGTTTTGAGCGCGTACAATAACGAACTTTTTATAGAAAAGACAATAAGCGCCGACGTTTACGAAGAAGGCGAAGTTATAGTAAACGGCAAACTCTTCAACGATTGCGCAAATAAAATTTCCTCTATGGAACGTATCGGTATCGAAAAGGACTTAAACGAAGTAATAACCATAAGTTTCGGAAAAAACAGCACTATGCAGCTAAATTACTACGAAAGCGTAGGTTTTGCGCGTTTTGAGAAGTATTCGGACAAAAACAGCCTAAAAATTAAAGAACGCGATCTTAAAGAGCTGTTAGAACAAGTTATTTTCTGCGTTTTCAACGGGAACGACACCAGATTGCTTACTAAATGCTGCTATCTCGTGCAAAAAGAAAATTACGTAGAATCCGTTTGCTTGGACGGTTTCCGTTTTGCCGTAAGCAGAAAGCCGATGAGCGACGTCAAAGGCAGTTTCTCATGCGTCGTTTTAGGTAAGATAATTTCCGATATTTTGAAAATAATGACCGACAGCGAGGAAGATATAATTCTTGCGACCGACCAAAATTCGCTCTTTATAGATTTGAAACACACTAAAATAAAGACGCTTTTGAGCGATTGCAAGCCGTTTAATTACGAAGGACAGTTAAAATCTATCGTCGACCCCAACGAAGTCATAGTGAACAAAAACGATATACTCGCCCTCTTGGACAGAGCTTCTGTAATAAGCCGTGAGAACGGAAACGGCGTTTTCATTACCGTCGAAAATAACAGGCTTTCCGTAACGAGCAAAAGCGAAAAAGGCAATATAGACGACGGAATGGAATGTAAATACAGCGGCGACGAGAGGAAAATATATATAAATAACAAGTATTTGGCGGAAGCTATTCAGAGAATTAAAGAGGATTACGTCAAACTAATTATAGAAGATCACAACAAACCTATTTTGGTAAAGCAAGTGGACGGCGAAAGTTATTTGTGCATGATCTTACTTATAAGGATGATGGCTTAATATATATATGGAAGCAAAGAAAATACTGTACTATAAAGTAGTAAAAGACGAATACGTATTTTATTACGATAGGTATATTATTTTCAAAAACAGCAAAACAAATCCGTTTATCTTTATAAACGTGGAAAAAGAGGGAGCTACAAAACAACTTCCTCTTTATTATTGCGACGTTTTCAAGTTTGGAACCAACGGATTTAAAATAAAATTTTACAACAACGCAAGTACTGTAAATTTAACGATAAACTGCGTGAAAGAAAAAATAATTTTCCGTTTCGAAAAACACGGTCTTTCCGGAGAAAAAACGTATTTTAATTTCTACAAAAAACAGGCTAAAATTACGGGTTTGGGGCTAAACAAAAGAAAAGATTTAAATAAAATTTATACCGATATTTATATGAATAATCAAAGAAAAATCGGAGCATACGACACTAAACTCGATTTTTCCGTTAAAGGCAGCTATTTTTTTAAAAATAACGGCATAGACGAATGGGACGTCTATTTCGGTAATACGGTAAGGATAGGAACAAGACAAAGTAACGGCACGTTTACTATGGAATTTAATAAAAATTTCGAAGTTGTCGACAAATATAACTATTGTTTCCGAGTAGTAAAACCCGAAGAGATAGAAAAATACTCTCAAAAAGGAATTTATAACGGCTTTATTACAGCCGAAGAAGATTCGCGTCTTATGCGCCGAAGAATCAAAGAAGTGAGAGAAAAAGGCTACAAATACTACCTTTTATTCAGTCCTATTATTAAAGAAGATAGCGAAGAATTTAATAATTACGATAAAAACGGGCTTATTTATATAGGAAACGGAAATTATTTGGTGGACGTAAGCCATATAGAAAACAAACGCGCGTTTACCAATAAAATAAGAAGCTTATTGGACTTAAATATCGACGGATTATATATTGACGAAATAAGCGTAAAAATAATGAAATCAATAGTAATACAAAAAGCGATAATTTACAAAAATTTAACGGAAATAATAAACACCGTAAGCGAAGAATATCCCGAAAAAGTAAATATTTACAATAAGTTTAATTCATCCGAAAAACACGTCGGAATATACAGCTGCAATTATTCGGCAATAAAAAGAAAAGAAAACAGGTATATAAAAGCCCTGCGCTTCTCAGCCGTTGACAGCGTGTTTTACGAGTGTAGGGAAAGAGAACTGAAAAAACTGCAAAAGAAAGAAAAAAAGCAAATAATTGTTAAAAATAAAAAATGGTTTATTTTTGACGATTTTCTTCTAAAAAAGCCAAAAATTAAACATTTCAAAAATCAGTAAAAGTTTAACGTGAAAATTTTACATATGTTTCACGTGGAACATATTTAGACAAATGTAAAAAAATAGTAGAATTTATCAAAGTTTAGTTATATACCGCTTGCGCGGAGTTATATTTGCCTAACGGTAAGTTATATTTCGCCTATGGCGAAGTTATATTCGGCTAACGCCGAGTTATATTCCGCCGATGGCAGAGTTGAGGATAATTAAAGAAGAAAACAGCCGTTATTTCCTTTCTTATCCTTAACTTTTAGCCATTAGGCTAAAAATATAACTGCAAGCTTGCTTGCAATATAACTTGCGGAGCAAATATAACTAAAAAAGATTAGTATTTGATATATTTGACAAGTCAATCCAATTACTGTATAATTATTTAGCTAATACTATTGTTAGATTATTATATATAAGCGAGGATATAAAAATGAAAAGAACTTATCAACCTAAAAAAAGACAAACTAGCAAGGTTCACGGTTTCAGAAAGAGAATGGCTTCCAAATCCGGAAGAAACGTTTTAAAGAAAAGAAGAAATAAGGGCAGAGCGAAATTAAGCGCGTAATAATTGATGCAAAAAATATACCGCTTGACGCAAAAAAGCAGTTTTAATTATATATACCGCAAAGGTAAAACTGTTTCTACTCCAAGGCTTATTATGAGATACGTTCCCGCAAAGAACGTAAAGATAGGAATAGTTGTCGGAAAAAAAGTCGGCAACAGCGTCGTAAGAAGCCGCGTCAAGCGACGTATAAAAGAAAGGATAAGATTGCTTATACCTTGTATGACCGCCGCCAATAATTTCGTTATCGTTGCATTAAGCTCGTGCGCGGACGTAAGCAGCGCGCAAATAAACGACGATTTGCTGTATATGTTAAAGAAAATCGGAGTATATTCCGAAAGTAAAAATTGAAAATGAAATACGTTTGCCGTAAGTTAATTTTATTTTACAAAAAATATATTTCGTCGACGTTACACGCAAATTGTAAATTCACTCCCACCTGTTCTATGTATACCTACGACGCCATTGAAAAATACGGCGCGATTAGGGGAATAATTATGGGAATGGGAAGGATAATACGATGTAATCCTCTATCAAGTGGGGGATTCGACCCTGTTAAGGAAAATCTCAGAGGAAGTGCCAAATGGATTTTATGACTATCTTATCCGCTAATAAACTTAACGACGCGATAGGAAAATTCGTTTATAACACAATGTACGGCTGGATCTCGGGTTGGTCGGACTCATGGAGCATAGTCGGCGCGTTCAGCGTGACCGTCATTATGTTTACGATTTTTTTGAAAATAATCGTCTTGCCTTTCGATATATGGCAAAAACAATTGACGCGCTCCAACGCAAAAAAAATGGAAAAAATGAAACCGCAGCTGGACAAAATAACCAAGCAATGCGGAGCCAACAGAGAACTACTGATGCAAAAACAGCGGGCGCTTTACAAGCAATACAAGTATTCCACGTTCGGCGCGTGTTTACCTCTTATTATTACGCTTGCGATATTCTTTATAGTCTTCGGCGGCTTTAATTCCGCGGTCAGAATACACAATACCAAAGTTTACGAAACGTTGGAAAAGGTATACGATACGACTTATTACGAGTACCTGGAAGAGCATAAAGACGACGGAATAAGCAATACGGAATTAAAGAAAGGCGCTACGGAAAAAGCGGAAGAAGCCGTGCTTGAAAATTATCAGTTGGAGAGTTTTTTCCTGACTAAAAATATATTCGTTTCGGATACGTGGAAAAAGCCTATTCAGAGCGCGTCGGATTTTACGAGTACGGGAATGGGCGGAAGCGGAATCAGCGTAGACGCGTCCAAATACGAGATAGTAATGCGTCCGCTTATGGAAAAATACAACGGTTGGAACGGATATTTGATATTGCCGATAGTGGTTTTGTTATTGAACTTAATTTCGTTAAAATTAAACAAACCGCCCGAACAACCGGCGGTCGCGGGACAGAGCGAGGAACAAAAAAAGGCGCAGCAGGCGCAAATGAAGATAATGCAGTTCGTTATGCCTCTCGTTATGGTCGTATTCGCATTGTTCTATTCGTCGGCGTTTACGCTCTATATGGTGGTAAACACTCTGATAACGTTGATAGTAAACGTTATATTTAACGTAGTGACGAAAAAAATAGACGCGCGGGAAAAGGACAGAATAATGTCCACCACGGTTAAAAAATAATATAAGGAATAAATTAAAGGAATAGGTGAAAAAATGGAAAAGGAATTCGAATTTAAAGGTTCGAGCGTAGAAGCGGCTATCGAAAAAGGGCTTAAAAAGCTGAACGTAAAGAGAGAAGACGTCGAAATTGAAGTAATCAACGAGGACGTCGGGTTGTTTTCCAGAGCGACCGTAAAAATAACTTTAAAAGGCGAAACGACCGTAAACGAAGCTCAAAGCGAAACGGAGAGCGAAGCGGAAATCGAAATTACCGAAGAAACGCCGAAAGACGAAGCGAAAGACGAAAATATCGAGGCAAATAACGAAACAGCCGAAGAAAAAGAGGAAAAAAGGGACGAAGCCGTAAGCGGCGAAAACACCGAGAAAAAGTACGATAAAAAAGGCAATTACGATAAAAAGCGCCGTGAAAACAGACCCAATTATTTTCCCGAGGAAAAGGAAATAGGAAAACAATTTCTTATTGGAATGACGGCTTATTTTTCGACGGCTACCCGTATAGACGCCAAGTCTTACGAAGACGAAATATGTTATTTTATAAGCGGCGAAGAAACTCATTTGTTTATAGGGCACAGAGGTGAAACGCTGGACGCAATACAATATATTACCGGCCAAATAGTCAATAAAAACAGAGAAAATGAGCATATAAGAGTAACGGTAGATTGTGATTTTTACCGCGAAAGACGCAAGAGAACGCTTACCGCGCTCGCCAAAAAACTGGCAAAAGACGTAGTGGCAAGCGGCAAAGAAATCGCTTTGGAACCTATGAACAGCTATGAAAGACGTATAATTCACGCTGCGTTGCAGGACAGCGACGAAGCTGAAACGCGTTCGGAGGGCGAGGGCAAGGACAGACACGTCGTTATAGTGCCTATTAAACAGGTTATGACGTACGGCAACGTAAATTCCGACTTTAAGAAAAAAGGTCCGTCGAAAACCAAGAGCTTCGGACAAAAGAGAATGAAATTCTAATGAGCGGCACGATTGCGGCGGTAGCGACGGGCGCGGAAAGACCCGCGGGCATTAATATAATAAGGATAAGCGGCGAAAAAGCCGAAGCTATTATAAGGTCGATATTCACGTCGTCCGCACTCGGAAAAGAATTTGAGCCTAACCGCATGTACTTAGGCAAAATAAACGGAAAAAATTTTTCAGAAAGGGCGTTTTGTGTTATTTACAAAGCGCCTAAATCATATACGGGCGAAGACGTTGCGGAAATTCATTGCCACGGCGGAAAGGGCGTGACCGACGCAATCATGCGCCTCGTTTTGAAATACGGCGCGCGTCCTGCGGAGGCGGGAGAGTTTACCAAGCGCGCGTTTTTAAACGGAAAACTTTCTTTAAGCGAGGCGGAAGGGGTCGCGGATATTATCAACGCCGAAACCGAAGGACAAGTAAAAAACGCCTACCGTCTTATGAGCGGAGAGCTGACGAAAGGCATAGAAAAAGCCGAAGAAAGGTTGATTTACGCCGCCGCTTTAATGGAAGTCAAAATGGACTATCCCGAAGAAATTTCCGAAGAAACCGATATAGAAGCAAGGCAAATCATAAAGGAAATCCGTGAAGAAATCGCCGCTCTCATAAAATCGTCAGAGCGCGCTAAAATAATAAGAAACGGTGCCGAGATTGCTATTATAGGAATACCAAATGCGGGTAAAAGCTCACTGCTTAATGCGATACTCAAAGAGGACAGAGCGATAGTTACGCCTATTGCGGGAACGACGAGGGACGTTTTAAGAGAGAGTGTGGAAGTAGACGGAATAAGACTCAATTTTTCGGATACGGCGGGGATAAGAGAGAGCGACGACGAGATAGAAAAGATAGGTATAGTAAAGAGCCGCGCGGCGTTGGACGGGGCGGATCTTATCGTGTTTTTAAAGGACGCGACGGTAAGCGAAGACGAGGAAAAGGATATATCGGAACTGATAAAAGGGAAAAAGGTCATAGAAGTATTAAACAAGTCCGACTGTATTAAACACGAAAAAGACGGTTTGAAAATTTGCGCGAAAACCGGCGAGAACGTAGAAAAGCTTTTGGATGAAATACTTTCGGCGTTGGACGCGGAAACGATAATAAATAACGGCGCGTTGACGAACGAGAGGCATTTATCGGCGCTTAGAGAATGCGACGAGCACCTTAAAAACGCGGAAAATTCTTTCGGGATAATGCCGTCGGAATGTATAGCCGTGGATTTGTACGCTGCGGGCGAAGCTTTGGGAAGGATAACCGGCAAAAACGCCCCCGACGAGGTGATAGACGCGGTGTTTTCCAATTTTTGCGTAGGAAAATAAAGGAGTAAAAATGCGTTGCGTTATTCAAAGAGTAAGAAGCGCCGAAGTGACGGTAAACGGCGAAGTCGTGGGCAAAGTAGGCAGGGGCTTGCTCGTTTTATGCGGATTTACCGAGGGTGACACCGACGAAAAAATAAGTTGGGTCGCGGGAAGGATTGCAAAACTGAGAATTTTTTGCGATGAAAACGACCGCTTAAACTACTCCTGTATCGACGTCGGCGGCGGGATTTTGTGCGTAAGCAACTTTACTCTTTACGGCGACTGTCTGCACGGCAACCGTCCGGATTTCGGCAAGGCGGCAAAAGGCGAAATTTCCCGACCGATGTACGAAAAATTCGTTTCGGAACTGAAAAAATACGTACCGACGGAAACGGGCAGGTTCGGCGAACATATGGAACTCAAATTAGATATAGACGGACCGATTACGGCTGTGATAGAAAAATAGCAGACCAATCGTTACGCGGAAATTTACTCGCAGTCGCTACGCTTTGTGCGGATAAATTTTATTTCCGCGCAAGTCTGACGCATAAGGAAGAAAAGTAGTCCCCTTTTCTTGAATTAAAGGAAAGACATAGTATTCCGTAAGAAATAGTTTCAGGGGCTTACGCACCCTGACCCCGCGATGACAAAAAGCGAAAAGCGCGGTTTCCGCTTTTTGAGAGAAATAAAAAAGAAAATAAACTATACATAAAGACAAAAATGAAAAAAAATTTTGATGCAATCGTAATAGGCGGCGGACACGCGGGGATAGAAGCGGCGTGCGCGCTTGCGAAACTGAAAAAGAACACGCTTTTGGTGACTATCAGCTTAAATGCGATAGGTTTTATGCCGTGCAATCCGAACGTCGGCGGTACGGCAAAGGGGCATATAGTCAAAGAGGTAGACGCTCTCGGCGGCGTTATGGGTATCGTAGCCGACAAGGCGACTATTCAAACCCGTATGCTCAATATGGGCAACGGCGCGGCGGTCCAATCGTTGAGAAATCAAGTTGACAAGGACAAATACCACCGCCTTATGAAAAATTACCTCGAAGACGTGGAAAATCTCAGTATTTTGGAAGCGGAAACCGAAGAAATTTTATTTGAAAACAACGAGGTCACGGGCATTAAAACCGCATTGGGAGATATTTACACGGCGCACGCGGTCGTTCTTTGCACGGGCGTCTATATGCAAAGCAGGATTATTATCGGCGATTATTCAAGACAATGCGGACCGTCGGGCTATGCGCGTTCGGAAAAGCTTTCGGACAGTCTTAAAAATGCCGGTCTGCCCATTCGTCGGTTCAAAACGGGCACGCCGATGCGCGTAAACGGCAACACGGTCGATTATTCGCAAACTACGCCGCAGTACGGCGACAGAGACCTTTATACGTTCAGCGAGCTTACGGATACCGAAGTCAAAAACGACGCGGTTTGTTATTTGACGTATACAAACGAGGAAACGCATAAGGTAATTTTAAATAATCTCGACAGGAGTCCGCTGTTCAACGGCGAGATAAAAGGCAAAGGTCCGAGGTACTGTCCGTCCATTGAAGACAAGGTGGTAAGGTTTAAAGATAAGGATAGACACCAGATATTTATAGAGCCGGAGGGCGACGGAAAAGAGATGTATATTCAGGGCTTGTCAACCTCTCTTCCCTTCGACGTGCAGGAAGCCATGCTAAAAACAATACCCGCACTTAGGGGTGCCGAAATAATGCGTTACGGATACGCAATCGAATATGACTGCCTTGACAGCTCGGCGCTTTTACCGACTCTCGGAATCAAAAATTTCAAGGGTTTATTCGCCGCCGGACAGATAAACGGGAGTAGCGGATACGAGGAAGCCGCGGGGCAAGGGATAATGGCAGGAATTAACGCCGCGCTGTATTTAGACAGCAAAGAGCCGTTTATTTTGAGCCGCGACGAGGCGTATATAGGAGTTCTTATAGACGACCTTGTAAACAAAGAAATTGACGAACCGTACCGAATGATGACGTCGAGAGCGGAATACCGACTTATATTAAGGCAGGACAACGCCGACTTCCGCCTGACCGAAAAGGGCAGAAAGATAGGTATGGTAGACGATACGCGCTATCAAAGATTTTTGGAAAAGAAGGCAAAAAAAGAGGAACTGAACGCAAGTTTAGATAGGCGGTATTCGCCGTCGGAATGTGCGGAAGCGTTCGAAAAAAGGAACGAGCCTGCGCCGAAGTCGGGAATTTCCGCGAGGGAAATTTTGCGGCGGAGCACGTTGGACTGCGAAGTACTGATGGAAATAGACGAGTATTTCAAGACCGTAGATTTATTTTTGCTGAAACAACTGGAAACGGAAATAAAGTACGAAGGATATCTCAAAAAGCAAGAGCAATCCATACGCGATATGCATAAAATGGAAGGGAAGATTTTGGGCGAGGACTTCGATTACGATGCGGTGGACGGGCTGAGAATAGAGGCTAGGCAAAAATTAAAGGCGGTCAAGCCGTTAAATTTGAGTCAAGCGGCGAGGATAGCGGGCGTAAATCCCGCCGATATAGTCGTTATTATGGTTCACCTCAACAAAACGGGGAAGAAGTAAAATGATAAAAGAACTTTTTGCGGAAGTCGGAATCGAACTGACGGACGAGCAGGCGCGGCAGTTTGCAAGGTACGCAGAGCTTTTGCTGGAATACAATCAAAAATTCAATTTGACCGCGATAACCGACGAACGCGAAATAGTCATCAAGCACTTTATAGACAGCGCGGCAGGCGAAAAATATATAAATTACGGAGCAACCGTTATCGATATAGGCAGCGGCGCGGGCTTCCCCGCGATACCGTTAAAAATAATGCGTCCCGACCTTAAAATCACCGCGCTGGACAGCTTAAACAAGCGCGTGGAGTTTATAAAAACCGTAATAAAAGAACTCGATTTAACCGACTTCGAAGCATTGCATTTGCGCGCGGAAGACGGCGGGAAAAGTAAAATGCGCGAAACGTTCGACGCGGCGGTTGCGCGCGCGGTCGCGCCGCTGTCGGTTCTGTGCGAATACGCCTTGCCGTTCGTAAGAATAGGCGGAATTTTCCTTGCGTATAAAGGCGGCGACACCGTAGACGAGAGGGCGGCGGCAAAAAGGGCTTTATCCGAAACGGGCGGTAAAATAGCCGCCGCGGACGAGTTTGTCTTATCGGACGGAAGCGGACGGAGTATAATTAAGATAGAAAAAATCGCGCCTACTAAGTTAAAATATCCGCGCGGGGGCAATAAGCCTAGGTTATATCCGTTATAAGTGTTTACAAATTAAAATTATTATGTTAAAATATAATAAATTTAATATAATCGTAGTATAAGCAACAATACAGCTAGAAAAAGGAGACGCGTTATGGCAAAGAGAGTGAGCAGAGGAATAAGCGAACTTTTGGCAAACGTAGAGGATGCCAGAGAGGACAAAACCACGGGCGAAAAAATAGTTAAACTGCCCTTGTCGAGAATTTTTCCCAACCCCAATCAGCCGAGAAAGACGTTTAGCGAGGAGAGCTTGAACGAACTCGCGCAGTCGATTTCCGAACACGGCATCATTCAACCGTTGGTAGTTAAAAAGAGCGGAAACGACTACGTCATAGTCGCCGGCGAACGCCGTTACCGCGCCGCAATGAAATGCAAGCTCAAAACCGTTCCCGTTATTATCCGTGAACTCGACGAGCGTTCCACGAGAGAAATAAGCCTTATCGAGAACTTGCAAAGAGAAGATCTTAACGCGATAGAAGAAGCGGAAGCGATAAAAGAGCTTTTGACTATCTACAAACTCTCGCAAGAAGAACTCGCCAAAAAATTGGGCAAGGCGCGCCCGAGCATTGCAAACGCCGTCAGGCTTTTACACCTTCCCGACAGCTTGAAACAAGCGGTAAGAGAAGGGGCGTTGTCCGCCGGACACGCGAGAGCGCTACTTGCGATAACCAATCCCATTCACCAATTAAACCTCGCGCAAAAGGCAATGGAAGAGGGTTGGAGCGTGCGCCAACTGGAAAAAGAGGTCAAGTATTACTTAAAGCCCGAAACTCGGCCGACGAAGATGTCCGAAACCGTCAGGACAAAACTTAGCGCGGATATGCGCAAATTCGTGGACGATATGACCTACGTATTTGCGACCAAAGTCAAGTTGCAGGGAAGCGAACAAAAGGGCAGAATAATTTTGGAATACTACACCAACGAAGATTTGCAGAGAATTTACGAAACGATAGAGAAGCTCAAAAAATAAAAACCGCCGATAGCGGCAAACAAGATAATCGCCACTATGTGGCGACCCGCGTTGCGGGAGAGAATTAACGCTCTGCGTTAAGCCCTACGGGCAGA
>CAYVEU010000041.1:0-13770 GCA_964450015.1 uncultured Christensenella sp.
CAAAAGTTGCGCCTACTGTACGACAGTACAGCGACAGCTTACTTTTGGGAAAAATCCAACGACTCTTCACCGTCCTACGGGCGTCGGATTAACGGGCTCTTTACGCAACCGAAAACGAAATTAATAATTTTTCTTAATGAATTATATCCGTCAGAAATGGCGGATATTTTCATTTTAGTTTTCGGTTGCTTTTCCGAAGCCGTGCAGTCGTTTACGACAGTAAACTTCCATTCGGTTTCGAAAAAAATATCCCATTACTCCACCGTCCATAACCTATTTTTAGAGGACGGCGGATAGCCGTAGGCTTTACGCTCTCGAAAATGCAAACGATTATTAATTCGATACAAGCGTCCGTCGTTAAAAATGGCGGATACTTTATTTTAGTTTTCGAGAGCTTTCTCAAAAGTTGCGCCTACTGTACGACAGTACAGCGACAGCTTACTTTTGGGAAAAATCCCACGACTCTTCACCGTCCTACGGGCGGCAGATCAACGGGCTCTTTATGCAACCGAAAACGAAATTAATAATTGTTCTTAATGAATTATATCCGTCAGCAATGGCGGATATTTTTTGTATAAAGAAAACCACGCGATAGTCGCGTGGTTCCGTAGAGGTTAACCGATGAGTAAAAGCCTCCTTTTGTGATAGAATTAGTAAGACCTGCCAGTCAAACTAAAAGCAACAAAAGGAGGCTTAAATAAATGAAAAATGAGCAAATGAATACAAATAGTTTAGCACACACAAAGTGGAATTGCAAGTATCACATAGTATTTGCACCGAAGTATAGACGTAAAGTATTTTACGAAGATAAGCGGCTGGAAATACGAGAAATAATAAGGCAATTGTGCCAGTGGAAGGGAGTAGAAATAATAGAAGGAGAAGTATGCCCTGACCACATACACATACTAGTGAGTATCCCGCCTAAAATGAGCGTTTCCGGATTTTTGGGATATCTCAAAGGAAAAAGTTCGTTAATGATATTTCAAAAATGGGGCAATATGAAATTTGCATATAGGAATCGCGAATTTTGGTGTAAGGTATATTACGTTGATACCGTGGGGAAAAACACCAAGGCAATTAAAGAGTACATATCCGAGCAGTTGAAGAAAGATAAAGAAAGTGACCAAATGAGTTTGTTTGACCCACGGGACCCGTTTACGGGTAGTAAGTAACATGTGCATGACTGGCAGGTCAATAAAAGACGCACTTGTGCGTTGCCAGTAGCGGATAGGGTTATACCCGAAACTGAAATACCCCCCGTTTGACGGGGGGATATTTATTATCGATTTTTAAGGAGAAGAGTAAAAATTTATCAAATTTCCTATTGACAACGTAAAAATGTATGGTATATTAAAGTTGAGAAGTTATAAATTTTTTGATAAGGAGGTTAAAATGACGAAAACGAAGAAAAACGTAATAATTATCGTGTCGGTGGTTTTGGTTTTCGCTATCGCGTTGTCGCTTGGCTTGGGGCTTACGCTCGGGCGCAAGAAAGAGGTTTGGGAACCCGCTTTTGCCGCGAACGAAAAAGTGTCGTTTAGCGTTTTGCCGCTAGGGAAAGAAATTTTGACTACGTCGGTAACTATTGACGATTTAAGCCCCGAATATAGAGAAAAACTGCTTGCTTTTACATTTACGAAAGCGGAAGACTGGCAGTCGGACGATATTTTCAGGAAATTCGGCAATCAAACCTTATGCTGTACGTTTGAAGATAGGGACCAAATGAGAGAGTTTATACAATCGCGCGCTTGGTCGGAAGCCCAAAAACAGGCGGCAATGGAAAAGTTCGAAAGGCAGTGCGAGGAAATAACGGCGTCCGAAAAAGATAACGGGCTTTTGGTGCTGTTAAATCTTGACTGGGGTAGGCAATCGGCGTACGAGAACAAGAGTGAATCGTATGGAGTCGACGGTTATTATAGCAAAACGGTCGATTTCAAGAGCGTAGATACTATGTCCGAAGCGAAAACGGCAAAATATTTCGGCGGACGGAGCCAACTCAACGACGGGGAAATTTTAGTGCATAAATGGGTCTATTATTCTATCTATGCAAGCATGAACGAACTGTCGATAGACGCGGCTAAGGTAGAGGAAATTTTGGATTCCGAGGACACGATAGCCAAACACGCAATTTTGCGAAACTACGATTTTGACGTTTACGGCGCGGACGGTATGGCTATGGAGTATTACGGAATTATTCCCGAGGGCTTAGACGAGGTTTTGGAAATAACCTTGACGGGCGAAAACGGTGAAAAATCGCAAACCTACAAAATAGTCGGGTACTATGCCGACGACCAAATGGAAGAAAAGCTGACGAGCTGTTCCGTATCGCTCGGCGAAAACACGAACGGACAATCGCGCAGCCTTACCGGTAGCCTTGAATTTCGAATGAATTATATCGGGTGGAACACGATGGAAAGCAATATTTATTTTAGATAAAATAGCTTCGTTTCGGCAAGCTTGTTACGCGGCAATTTACTCGCGGTCGGGTAAACCCGACAAAAGGAGAGAATTACCCTAGCGGGCAACCCGCTTTGCGGGAGAGAATCGTTGCCTTGCAACGACCCATAAATGGGAGAAAAGGATAGATTTTAAAGTCTATCCTTATTTTTTCTTTAAAATTTTCCTTAACTGCCCGAAGGGTTTACCGCCGTCGGCGGTAATTCTCTTTTCTCTGCGATAAATCACGAACCGTTTATTAGCATTATTTCCCGAAATACGAGGCATTGACTAAATATTAGTAATAGAGTAAAATATATATATGAAAAAATTATTACGCGCGCGCGTGCGCGGTTTGATAATAATTTTCGTTTGCTTGGCTGCGATAGCGTTTATCGGAGCGCTTTTAGGCATTTCCGCCGTCGGGAGTGAAACCGTTGCGGACTTGACGGTTGCGGACGGGGGGAAGTGCGACGATTACGTAAAAGTAAACGCGTCCGATACGGTTTTCGGGGACGTGACCAACGTAGTTATCTTTATTTGCTTTGCCGACGACAGCGTGTCGGCGGTACAAGCTTCCGCCAATGAAAAATTGATAAATTATTATATAGGGGAAGATAATTCGCTAAAAGATTATTATTCTACGATAAGTTACGGCAAGATAAATATCGACACGATATTCCCTAAGCTGGGCGCGGATTATTTCGTCTACCAAGCGCCGAACAGTCGGTCGTATTATGCGGCTATAAAGAAGAGCGCTTCGGCGTCTAAAAGGAAACGCGAGGAGAGCACGCTCTTGAACGGAGCGATAAACGCGGCTAACGGTTATTTCGATTATCGCGGAGTCAATTTGGACGTCAATTCCGACGGAGTCGCGGACAGCGTTTCGTTTTTGGTGAGCGGAATATGCGACATGAACGACAGCGCGGCTTGGGGCGGGCTGCTTTGGCCGCACTCGGCGAATTTGGCGGACTATTCCAAAGACGCCGGCGTTACCGCAAAACTCTTAAACGGGGTCGCGGTCGGGTCGTTCTCCTTTAATTTTATGGGTTCGGTGGACGCCGGACTCGTTTGTCACGAAACGGGGCACGTTTTGGGTATGCCCGACCTCTATCACTACGACAGGGACACGAATTATATATCCGTCGGCGCGTGGGATCTTATGCACTCGCAAAATTCCGTGCCGCAATATCCGACCGTACATATGCGCGACAGGTATTTGAACGCCATAGGCGATAATCAAATTATCAATATCAAGGCGAGCGGGACGTACGGTTTAAAGCCCGTTTCCGTGGCCGACGGCGACGACGCGGTTGCGTGCAAACTCGTCATAAACGAGAAAGAGAGCATTTGGATGGAGTACAGGAACAACTCCGTTTCTACTTACGACAGCGAACTTGCCGCGAGCGGACTTTTGGTGTATCGGGTGAACACGAGCGTGAGCGGAAACGAAAAGGGCGGGCATAATAAATGGCTGTATCCCGACGAGGTGTATATTTACCGTCCGTCTGTATCGACCGACGCGAACGTACGGAAACGCGAAGAAGCCAACCTCGAATACGCCGCGCTTAGCGTGAATAACGAGAATTTCCGTTCTTTGGGCGGCGCGGAATACGGCAACAATTACGCAACGAACGCAATATACCTTACCGACGGTAGAAATACGGGGGTAAAAGTAGAGATAATTTCGCAAACCGACGACGAAATAGTTTTCAGAGTGGACGCAAACGGATACGGTTCGACCGAGGTCGTCGATATGAAAGTCGAGAACGAACCCGTAATCAACTACGGCGAAACGCCGTATATTACGCTTAAAATAAAATTAAAGGGCTACGACGGGTACGTCACCGCCGACCCGAACGACTACGTTGTGGAATACGACCCGCAAAAAATCGGCAAACAAACGGCGAGGGCGGTATATACGGACGAAGAGGGGAATAAAATTGCTTGTGCGTTTACCTTGACTATAAACGACAAAGTGAGCGTAAACGGCATGCAGGTGGAGACTGCGCCGAAGAAGGTAAGTTACAACGTCGGGGAGGAAATCGAACTTGACGGACTGTCCGTGCGCGTGAGGTACGAATCGGGAAATTCGGTAACGGTAAAGTACGATACGAGCAATTCGTCGCAGTGGAAAATCGAGGGCGTGGATACGTCTGTCAGCGGCGACTACGACTTGAAAATAACGTACGTTCCGTTTGACGCCGTCGTTTTTGTGAAAATTAAAGTTTTGACGGAATTACAGTCTATCCGAATATCGGAAAAGGATACGACTACCGTTGTCGACGAAAACGGCAGTTTGGTCTTGACCGTGGAAGGCGTGAACGCGGACGGAACGGTAAGGGAGATGACGGTGGCCGAACTGGATATATCCTCGATAAATTGCACCGATGCCAATCTATACAAGGCGCAAACCGTTACGGTAAGAAGTATAGAGCGCCCCGAACTGAGCTGTACGAAAACCATATACGCGGTAAGAACGGCGGAGCTTTACGAAATCGTACGCAAAACTACGCCGAACGGAGTATTCAGATACGGGCGCGAGTTAAATTTGGACGACGGGATATTGACTCTCAAATTCGAAAACGGGTTTTCGATAGACGTGCCGATGAACAACTATTATTCGTTATACGCCGCTGATTTTTCGCCCGTTAAACGCGGCTCTCAGGCATTGAGAGCGGACATATGGAATTGCTACGACGTCTTTAACGTCACTGTTTTGGCTCCCGATAACGGAATTTTGGTGGCCGCTAACGGCATTTCGGTGGACGTAGAGAACGGACGCGTTTTGATGGAGGCGACCACCGTGGACGAAGCGGAAGAGATTTTTTCGTCGTACCTGAATATCCGTTTCGTTTGCCGAGACGGTGATATGAGTTACGAAGTAAGTTCCCGCACGCACAGCGGAACGCGGCTTAATTCGTCGTTCGTTATAGAACTTACCAACGATTACGGGCAAACGGTCAGGAATTTGCGCGTATATATCAGAGGGGACGCAAACGGCGACGGAGTTTCCGACGAAAAGGACGTGGACGGCTGGGCGAACGCACTTTTCAGGAACAGCGCCGAGAGCGCGTATTATTTGGACGTAAACGGCGACGGAAAGTACACGCTTACGGATTTCGTACTGCTTAACGAGAGGTACTGCGCATGAAAAAAACCGCGTTGATTTTGGTTATAATTTTGTCGGCGGCGTTTATCGTATGCTTGACGGCGTGCGACGAGTACGGGGCTGTCGAGTCCGTAGCGTTTGCCGACGAGAGGCTGAAAACAGTCTACGAAATAGACGAAACGTTTGATTTGGACGCGGTAAAGCTGGACGTGATTTGCCAAAACAAAGTCAGATCGGCGGTAGTCGGCGCGGACGCTGTAACCGGGTTCGATACGAGTACTTGCGGGCGGAAGACGCTTACGGTGGAGTGCGAGGGGTTCACGGCGGAATGGGCGTATACCGTGGAGTATACGAAGGAAGTCAATAGGACGGTAAACACCTCCGCGAGAGTAAATTTGGAGCAAGAAGCGTACCCTACCGGAATACGCAGGGCGGTCGGGATAGAGAGAGGGGAACTCAATAAAATTTCCGCGGTGATGTTCACGGTAAGCGCCGAGAAAAATTTTGCGGACAAGGATTTTTCGCGGTTCGAGGTAGAGCCGTCGCCGTATTTTTCGTGCCGACTTTTTTACGTCAACGCAAAGACGGTGCGAGTGCTGGTATACGCCGCGGGCACGACCGAGGGAGACGAGATTTGCAAATTCAATTTGCTGGGATTGAACGATTGTAAGGTCAAATTGTCGGAAATAAGCGTATCCGACGGGGAAGACGACTATTACTTGCCGGAAACGGAGGAGGTATAAATGCTACACTTATTGCCGAAAGCGAAAAGCGTGAGTTTTGCGGGGTACGGTACTGTCGGGGACGGCGTGTTTACCGCACGGAATGATACGTTGCCTAGCGAGGGGTACAGGATTACGACGGACGCCGACGGCATAAAAATAGAGTACGGGGACGAGGCGGGAAAATTCTACGCCATGAAAACGCTGGAACAAATAAAAGCGCAAACGGAAAAACTGCCCTGCGCGGTGATAGAGGACGCTCCGAAATACGCGTACCGTGGGTTTATGTTGGACTGCGCCCGTCACTTCTTCACGCCTGCCGAGATAAAAAAGTGCGTTGCGGTAATGGCGACGTTGAAACTCAACAAATTCCACTGGCATTTGACGGACGACCAAGGGTGGCGGTTGGAGATTAAAAAATATCCGCGCCTTACGGAAGTCGGAAGTTACCGCGCGGCGACGAGAAACGACGGAAAGCCGGTAAGCGGTTTCTACACGCAGGAAGAAGTCAAAGATATAGTGGCGTATTGCGCCGAGAGGCATATAGAAGTGATACCGGAAATAGATATGCCCGGACACTTTACCGCAGCGGTTGCGGCGTATAACCGCTTGGGCTGCGCGGGCGAGGGCGTAAAGGTTGCGGAACGGTTTGGGATTTTGCCCGATATTGCTTGCGTCGGACGAGAGAGCACTTTGGAATTTTGCAAGGACGTCGTACGAGAGGCAAGCGAACTTTTCCCGTCGAAATATTTCCATTTGGGCGGCGACGAGGCGATTAAATACCGCTGGATGGACTGTCCGGACTGTCAGAAAAAGATGGCGGAAATAGGCGCGAAAGACGAGGAAGAGCTGCAAGGATTTTTCATGAACGAAATGATTGAGTTTGTAAATTCTCTCGGAAAAACAGCGGTAATTTGGAACGACGGCGCGTTGGGCGAGAATATAAAAGGAGATTATTACGTTCAGTACTGGAAGGAAAACAAAGCTTGCGTGGGCGCGGCAAAACGAGCGGCGCAGGAGGGCAAGGGGATAATTTACAGCCCGTTCCATTATTATTATCTCGATTATCCTTACGGTATGACGCCGCTTAAAAAGACGTATAAATGCGAAGCGGACGATATGCCGAAAGACAGCGTAAAGGGCTTGGAAGCGCCGCTTTGGACGGAATATGTCGAAACGGCAAACGAGGTAGAATTAAAAGCTTATCCGAGACTTTTTGCGGTGGCGGACAGAGCGTGGTCGGACGCCGACGCGGACAGTAACGACTTTTACGTAAGGCTGGACGCGTATACAAAATATCTGAAAAGCAAGATACCCGTCGTTACGGCGGCAAGTCCCAATCCGCCGTTTTTAAGGGGCAAAATAGAGCTTTTGAAGTTCGGAAAGAACCTCTTGGATAGGACTATGATGGAAAATTATTCGTTGTTCAGAAAAAACAAGAGGAAGTGGAAAAGGAAATACGGAAAATCCGCAAAAAAATTATAGTTATATTAAGTCTAATGTGGTACAATATTAATAATGTACGGACAGCCATATAAAGGGACGTTCGATAAAACGGAAGGTATAGATGAATACTGTTATGACGCCGTCGACGGTGTGGGAGGGGTTCGACCCCAAAAAATGCGATTTAAAACCGCAGCTTATAGAGGAGAAAGATAATCATAAGCGTTATCTTTATTCCGCTGTAAATACGGTTGACGGCGACGTCAAGATAGACGCGCATTTCTACACTCCGTCGTTCGACAGCAAGAATACCGTTCTTTTGGTAGGTCCCGTCGAAAAACGCCCCCAAGAGGACCTTATAGTCAAGCTTGTAAACAAAGGCTATAACGTCGTCGTACCCGATTACAGCGGAGTGTTCAAAGGGACGAAAACGCGGTACCCGTTGTCGTACGAATACGGAAGCTACCCGTCCGCAGGCGAGCACTTATTTAAGGTTAGCCCGACGGCGAAAGAAACGTGCAACTATCTTTATACGGTGGTATTAAGACGGCTGCTCAATTTAACGGAAACCGTTTTGAAAGACACGGACGTTATCGTTATGGGAATAACGAGCGGCGTAGAGATCGCGTTGCAGCTTGTCGGGACCGACAAACGCCCGATAGGACTCGTCTGTATTGCGGGCGCGGGATACAGAGAATACGTCAACCACCCGAAATACGCGTCCGAAAGAGAACTTATCATAGATCAAGAACTGATGCACTGGCTGACGGGAGTAAGCGGCACGGCGTATGCGAAACATATTAAAGTGCCGGTAATGGTTGCGGTCGGCAGCAACGGGACTATAAGCGATATTGACAGATTGTCCAATCTTTTGCGGCTGATGAGCGAAACCGACGTGAGAATAACCATAGCTTCGGGGTATATGGACAATATCAACAAAGCGGCGTTGAATACGGTTTTTCAGTGGATGGACTGTACGTTTTTGGGAAGTACTCCGCCCGAGCTCCCGACGATAAAAGTCGGCGTAAATTCCGAGGGCGCGCTGTATTGCAAGGTGACTACCGACGGTTGTATCAAGATTAAGGCTACGCGCATATATTATTCGTTTAACGACAACAACCATACTACGAGATTTTGGCAAAACGTGGACGCCGAG
Organism: uncultured Christensenella sp.; assembly: GCA_964450015.1. Taxonomy (GTDB): domain Bacteria; phylum Bacillota; class Clostridia; order Christensenellales; family DTU072; genus CAG-1782. The sequence goes on from CAYVEU010000041.1 coordinate 8,870, forward strand.
TATATCGGCAACGACGAGTATCTGGGAAAAATCGAAGCGGTCGGGGATCGGGAAAAGCTTTTTGCCTACGGCGAAGTGGAGTACGCCAACGGGCTTGTTTTGGACGGAGTAGTAAACTACACCGATTTGAAAGACGCAAATATAAAGTCGCAAAAGAGTTTTGTCAATCCGATTGTTTTCCAGTATCCCGACGAGAACGGTTTTATAGAATTGAACGATCACGCGGTGATTATGAGCGGCAATCTTTGCGAGGGCGTACTGCCTATCGGTTTGAAAGGACTCTACTGCGCGACGGGCGGAATGGTCACTTATTCCATAGGCAGAAAAAGCGGGTTCGACCCGTCCAGAATACTCCAAATAGACAGTTATTCGCCGCAAAAAAAATACAAATTGACCGTAAAAGCGTCTTGCGCTCAGGACGGCAAAGTTACCAAATACACGGCGTCGAGGGATATCGAAGTCAGCGATACTTTCTTTTCGTTGCGGCTTAAACCGAGCGACTTCAAAGACGAGCGTTTCCAACCGATGGAAGGCTGGGACGGCATCAAGAGTTTGACGATAGTGGAAAGAAACGTCATTATCGGAAAGATAATGTTCATTTAGAGGGATAAAGTGGAAGAAAACAGCGCTAAAAAAAGGCTACGGAATATAATCGTTTTGGTTTTGATTTGCCTTGCGGTAACGGGCGGGGCGTTCTATTTCAGCAGGACGTATTTGGTCGTTTATCCCATAGAGGGCGTTTCTATGTATTCGACGCTTGAAGACGGAGAGTTCGCTCTCGTTTTCCGCACGCATAAGGTAAAATACGACGACGTAATCATTTTTTACTATCCCGACGCGGGCAAGCATTACGTCAAAAGAGTCATAGGTCTCGAAGGCGACAAAATCGAGATAAAATTTTCCGAAGAGGACGAAGCGTATCACGTTTACCGCAACGGCGAAATGGTATCCGAGGAGCACATAAACGAGCCGATGAGATACAGTCACGAACTTACGGTGACGGTTCCGCAAGGAAAAATATTCTTTTTGGGCGACAACAGGAACGAGTCGTTCGACAGCCACCACGGCAACGTTTACGCCGAAGTCGATAAGCTGGAAGGCGTTGTTTTTCTGAAATATAAGGGTTCTAAAATAAAATTTATGTAATTTTTTTAACTGCGTTTACGTATTTATTTATTTCGTTTTAGGTTGGAGATAGCGCGCTTAATGCCGCGCAATTATATCGCAGGGACGATAACGCCGTATACGAGCATGCCGAGGCCTGCGGAAACGAGTATCAGCAAAATGGGATGCAGCTTTACTTTTTTGCCCTTTACGGGGAGTTTCAGTTTGGAAAGCGTGAAAAGCAGTGCAAAAATTATTATCGCAAAGTAGTCGGTTTTTGCAAAGCTCGAAAGGTCGGATAGGGTCACTCCGGCAAAAACGACTTCCGCAGTAAGGTTTATAAAGGCATAGCCGATAAGCCCGACGACTGCGGGACGTAAACCGAAAAAGGCGTCCTTTACGAGCTGTTTTTCGGTCAGTTTTCGGAAAAACTTAGCGATTGCGAAAATTATTACGAGAGAGGGAAAAACCACGCCGAAAGTCGTGCACACCGCGCCGAAAAAGCCCGCCGTTTCCGCTCCGACGAAAGTCGCGATGTTTATGGCGAAAGCGCCCGGGGTGGATTCGCTTATTGCGATAAAGTCGATGAGCATTTCTTCGGTGAGCCAGCCGTTTGCGATGACTTCGGCGTTTATAAGAGGTATCATTGCATACCCGCCGCCGATTGTGAACAAGCCTATTTTAAAGAACGTCCAAAAAAGTCGCAGGTAAATCATTTTTTGCACCCCCGACCGTATTTTACCGCCCTGACGATAAAGTTGTAAATAATGCCCGCCGAAGCGCAAATCAGCAGACTGTAAATTATATACAAGTCCGTAAATAGGCACATGCACAGCACGAAGATGATTATTGCGAACGCGAAGACGCATTTTTCAACGCTTTTAAACATCTTGAAAACCGCGTTGAGAATGAGTACCAAAACCGCAACTCGTATGCCTTTGAACGCATATGCGACCCACGTCAAACTTTGAAATTCTTTAATAAAAAAACTTATCGCGAAAATGATTGCAAACGAGGGCAAAACCACGCCGAACGTGCAGGCAAGCGCGCCGACGAGTCCCGCACGCCGAGTGCCTACGTACGTCGCGGTGTTTATGCTTATGGGTCCGGGGGTGGATTCGGCGACGGCAAGTATGTCCATCATTTCATCGGTCGTTAGCCATTTTTTCTTTTCTACGACGTCGCGTTCGATGAGGGCAATCATAGTGTATCCGCCTCCGAAGCAAATAACGCCTATTTTAAAAAAAGTCAAAAATAGGTTTAATATCTCTTTGAAATATGCTTTTGCGTTGTGCCTGAAACGCACCGCTTGGTCTTTTTCGTTCATATTTTTATAATATCATATTAATACGCGCGAGTGGAAGCGATTTTAATATGATTGTTCTATCATATTACTTTAATTTCGTATGTGCGCTTGAACATTGCCGCATTATTAGTGTATACTTAATATATTATATCAAGTTGAGGTCAATATGTACGACGCTATAATCGTAGGCGGCGGAGCTTCGGGGCTTGCGGCTGCCGTTACGGCGGTAAAACGCGGCAGGAAAGTTTTGATTTTCGAGTCGGACGCGCGCATAGGGCGCAAAATACTTGCGGCGGGCAACGGCAAGTGCAACGTGTCCAACGCCGACGCGTCGGCAGCGCATTACAATAGCAGTTTTATAGACGAATTTTTGCCGTTTTCGTATAAAGTAAACGACTTTTTCGAGGCACTGGGGCTGAAAACGCGAATAATCGACGGAAGAATTTATCCGTATTCGGAAAGCGGCAACACGGTTTTGAATTTACTGCGCGAGGCGTTGAAAACCTGCGAGATAAAGACGGATTGCGCGGTGACGGGAATCAAAAAAACAGGTGAATTTTTTCAAGTAAACGGAGAAAAAGCAAAAAAATTAGTCCTTGCGACGGGCAGCGAAGCGACTTTCGGACGGGCAAGCTACGATTTGGGTGAAATTTTCGGGCACAAAACCACCCGTCTTACGCCTGTCTTAGTGCCGCTTAAAACGGATACGACGGACTTAAAAGGGCTTGCGGGAATTCGCGCAAAGGCGGTTTTAAAGGTTTTTTCGGACGAAAAAGAGAGATTTTCGGAATACGGGGAAGTTTTGTTTAAGGACAACGGCGTGAGCGGGATAGTCGCGATGAACGCGTCCAGATTTTTGGCGGACGGCAAGAATAGCGACCTTATTATCGATTTTACGCCCGATATGACGGCGGACGAAGTGAAAAATTTTTTGAAAATCCACAGTTTGGAAGGGATTTTGCATAGAGTAGTCGCCGAAGCCGTTAAAAGACAGGCGGACAGGCTGAAAAAGCCCGTTTTCGATGTCGTTAAAAGTTTTTCGGTGAAAAATGCGCGGTCGGCGAGAGTGAAACAGGCACAGGTCATGCGAGGAGGGTTGGAAACGAAAGACTTTTATCCAACGCTGGAAAGTAAATTGTGCAAGAATTTTTACGCCTGCGGCGAGGTGCTCGACGTGGACGGGGCGTGCGGCGGCTACAATCTTCATTGGGCGTTTTTGAGCGGAGTTACCGTCGGGGAGAACTTATGATTAAGATAAATTTGAGCGTGCCCGTGACCGACGGCAGGGATTTGACGGAAATTGCGGCTAAAAAGTTGCGCGTAAAGATAAAAGGAAACGTTAAAATTTTAAAAAAGAGCGTCGACGCTCGCGACAAGGAAAACGTTTTATACGTCTACACCGTGGCGGTCGAAACGGACGAGGTCAAAACGGCGTTAAAAAACGGCGGAACGGAATATTCGTTGCCAAAAAATTCTCTCGACGACGTTACGAAAGGTTTGCGCTGCGGCGGCCGCCCGATAGTTGTCGGCATGGGACCCGCCGGGTTGTTTGCCGCGCTCACGCTTTGCAAACTGGGCGCAAAGCCGATAATCATAGAGCGTGGCGAGGCTTTGGAAAACCGAAGAAAAAAGGTTGACGTTTTCAATAAGACTCTAAAACTTGACGAAAACAGCAATATATTATTCGGCGAGGGCGGCGCGGGAACGTTCAGCGACGGCAAACTGAATACGGGGATAAACAGCCCGTTCGTGCCGACTGTGTTGGAAACCTTGGCGTCATACGGCGCACCCGAGGAAATCGTCTATTTAAACAAACCGCACGTCGGCACCGACTTGCTCGAAAAGACGGTAAAAAATATACGGGAAGCGCTTATAAATTACGGCGCGGAGATTTTGTTCGGAACCAAGCTTACAGACCTTATTATAGCCGACGGCAAAATAAAAGGCGTCGTTACCGACAAAGGGGAAATCACCGCTGACAAAGTGTATTTGGCAATCGGGCATTCCGCCCGGGACACGTTCGAGATGCTGTGTGCAAAAGGCGTCGTCATGACTTCCAAAATATTCAGTATGGGAGTCCGAATAGAACATTTGCAGGAAGAAATAAGTAAGGCGCAATACGGCAAAAGTTACGGTTTGCTGCCGCCTGCGGACTATAAGGCGGCGGTAAAACTTGCGAGCGGGAACAACCTGTATACGTTTTGCATGTGCCCCGGCGGAACGGTGGTAAACGCGTCGAGCGAAGCGGGCGGAATATGCGTCAACGGTATGAGCAATTATTTGCGCGACGGCATAAACGCTAATTCGGCGTTGCTTATAAACGTCACCGAACGGGAATACGGCGAGGGCGTTTTGGCGGGAGTAGAGTATCAAAGGAAATTGGAACGCGCGGCGTATAAATTAAGCGGCTCTTACCGCGCTCCCGTACAGACTTTCGGGGATTTTGTAAACGGGAAAGTAGGCGAACCGACGGTCGTCCAACCGTCCGTGC
>CAYVEU010000042.1:0-13714 GCA_964450015.1 uncultured Christensenella sp.
CCGAAATTCCTGCCGAAGAAACGCCGAAAGACAACTCGAAACTCGTTAAAATTTTGGTTATAACGGGTCTGAGCGTGTCGCTCGTCGTCCTTTTGATACTGCTGTTCCGTCCGAAAAAGAAGGGCGTGAACAAGTACTATTACGAAGATACAGGCGAATAATCGGGTTTTGCATTAAAGGGTGCTTTACGCGGCAAAATAACGAAAATTTATTGTTTAAAATGAGTGTTTTCGGCATAAATGTCGGTTAGAGATAAAATTTTGCCGCTTTCCCGAAGCCGTGCAGTCGTTTGCTCCGGTAAACTTCCATTCGGTTTCGGCAAAAATCACCCATTACTGCAAAGCCCTTAGATAAAGAAACTGTTTGTTTAACTTTACAGTCTCATAAATTTTCTTTGCTCAAAAATTTCCTTAGGAAACTTATAAAATATATGTTATACTATACCTATGAAAAAATCGACGACCGTTATCGTGATAATTTTTACCGTATTCGTTTTGGCGTTTACGCTTTGCGCGTGTAAACAAGCGTACAAACTTTCATTCGAGAGCAAAGAAATTACCGTTGGTCCCGAGATATGCTTTACGCCTAACGTCAAAATTCGTCCGAAAAATCAATCGTACAGCATTTCCAGTTCCAACCACACGATAGCGACGGTAGAGGATAACGTCGTTACGACGTTGAAAGAGGGCGTAGTCACCTTGACGGTTACCTCCGGCGACCAATCGGACGAGTGTACGCTTTACGTCCAAAAACAATCGGAAAATAACGGGAACGGTTCGGGGATAACCTTGATAGCAAGTCACGTTGTCAATTTCGAAATAGTCAATTACGAAATCGCCGGACTGGAAACGGGACGGCTGGAAGGCTTGATAGCCGTCGAAGGCAGCTTTTTAAGGCTGACTGTCCCAAACGTATCGGGGTACGCGGCTGACTGTTGGTATACCGATAGAGAGTGTACGCAAAAATACGATGAGAGTTCGAGAGTTTATTCCGATTTTACCTTATACGCAAAGATTGCCGCAAGAGCTACGACGTACAATGTTATAGACGGATACGTCACGGGATTGGTATACCCAAATCTTCCGCATGAGGAACTTATACTGCCGGAAAAGGACGTAAACGGCGCAAATATTTACGGCATAGCCGACAACGCGTTCGTCGGCGATACCACGATAAAAAAGGCGGTTATTCCCGCGTCCTACAAAGCGATAGGCACTTCGGCATTTGCGGGCTGTTCGGAGCTTAAAGAGGTGATAATCCCCGCGGACAGCGAGTTGCATACGATAGGCACCGACGCGTTCGGACCCAAACTTAACGACGGCGGACAAATGACGGGAGAATATTGCGACAAGCTGGAAACTTTCTATTTGCCCGACAGCGTAACACGATTGGGAAGTTTCGCGTTTTACGGCTGTAAGCAGCTTGATTTTGACGGAATACCGTCAAACTTGAACGTTTTGGAGCAATACTCTTTTGCTCAAACGGGGATAAATAACGTAAGTTTGAAAAACGTAAACGCGCTTTACGAGGGCGTGTTCGAGAATTGCGAAAAACTGGATACGGTTACCGATGCCGGCAACGTCACTATGTGCGCCAAAAACGTTTTTTCGGGTACGAAGCTTATTCAAGACGCGAGAGCGGCGTACAACGCGAGCAGAAAAGACGACGACGCAGCGTATTATGCTGACACCATACTCTTCGGGTGCTACCCGTCTTTCGGAAAAACGATAGGGAGCGGTAAACTTCATATTAAAGAAACTACAACGCTTATTGCCGACGAGGCGTTCGTTTCGGCAAATCAAACCGAGTTGACCGTGTACGTGGACGCGCCGATAGCCAACGGCGCAATCAATCGAGATTTCCTCGGGAAAAACGTTTTTCGGCAGTCAAACGGCGTGTTTATCGTCGTGGGCGAGGGGCTTACCGCAAAATACAAAGAGCGGTATAACACGGCGGAGCGCGCCTATTCCGAAATGATTGCGGAAGAGGAAAGAATAGTCGTAAACGAGCAGGGCAATTCCGACGAGGTAAACTGGGGCACGCACGTAATTTTGAAAAAGCGCGTAAACGGCGGGTATATGTATTATTACGATAAATTCGTGCCGTTTAGCGAGGGCACTCCGCGTATGATAAGCATAAGCCGTCTAAGACTTAAAAACGGCGACGTGCCCGACGTGGAGCGAATAAACATGAACGCTTTTTCGGGCATAATAGAACTTTTGGAACTCGAACTTTATCGTGTGCGTACGATTGCCTATTTAGGAATTACAAACTGCCGCAAGCTGAGAACGATAGACCTTACGCAAACGATAAGTCCGACCGAGTTGGAAGACCGTTCCTCAATCCAGTTTTCGGGATTGGCGACGAACGCCAAAGTGCTTGTAAACGCGGGACAACTGACGATTTACCGCAGTGTTTGGGCTGGGTATGAAACGGCGATTAAAAGTTTAAGCGGAAATTAAAGATAGAATTGTGTCGCCTAAGCCGGCTCTATCGGGAGAAAAAATGCAATGAAGCGTTTCCTTAACGGAAACATGAAGCAGCTTCGTTATGAAGCATTGCCTTGCGGCAATATGAAGCGCGGGTGACGCGTTAAGGATAAAATGAAAGGATAGATTGATTTTGCGGTGCACTGGGGCGCACTTCGTTTTACAGTCTATCCTTTGTTTGTATAAAAAAGAAACGCGGGCTGCGTTTCTTCCTTTTCCCCCTTCCGCGATTTCGCGGTGGGGGTGCCCCCAGTTTTTAGGGTGCGTAAGCCCCAAAAGTGTAGAATAAGATTATTGCTAATTCTTTACATAAGAAAAGAAACGCGGACTGCGTTTCTTCCTTGTAAGTCGGACTTGCGCGGAGATAAAATTTATCCGTCGTGTCGGGCGTGCCCGACCGAGAGTAAATTTCCGCGCAACGATTGGTCCGATATATTCTAATACATATCTCCCATTCCGCCTGCGGGCATTGCGGGAGCAACGGGCGGTTCGGGTATGTCGGCAACCAACGCTTCGGTCGTCAGCAGGGTAGCCGCTACGCTTGCCGCGTTTTGAAGCGCGCTTCTCGTGACCTTAGTAGGATCGAGAATGCCGGCTTGAATCATATCGCAATATTCGTCTTTGGATGCGTCGTAACCGAAATTGGCTTTTGCGTTCTTTACTACCGTATTGACTACAACGCCGCCGTCTACGCCGGCGTTCGCCGCGATTTGTCTTATAGGCGCTTCGAGGGCTTTTACGATGATATTCGCGCCCGTTTTTTCGTCGCCTTCCAAGGTTTCGGCAAATGCTTTAACGGCTTTTTGTATGCGCAAAAGGGCTATTCCGCCGCCTGCGACGACGCCTTCTTCGACTGCTGCGCGAGTTGCGCTTAGGGCGTCCTCAATGCGCAGTTTGGAATCCTTCATTTCGACTTCCGTTGCAGCGCCGACGTTGATAACGGCTACGCCGCCGGCGAGTTTTGCAAGCCTTTCGGAAAGCTTTTCTTTGTCGTAGGAAGAGGTGGTGTCCGCAAGTTCTCTCTTTATCGCTTTTACGCGGTTTGCGATTTCTTTTGCGTCTCCGCAACCGTCTATTATCGTGGTAAAGTCTTTGCTGACTTTGACGCTCTTTGCACGACCGAGGTGGGAGAGGTTGGCGTCTTTAAGCTCCAAGCCCATTTCCTCGCTGATTACCGTCGCGCCGGTAAGTATTGCCATATCCGAAAGCAGCGCCTTTCTTCTTTCGCCGAATGCGGGGGCCTTGACGGCTACGCAGTTGAATACGCCTTTGATTTTGTTTACGACTATGGTAGCAAGCGCTTCCGCGTCGTAGTCCTCGGCGATTATCAAGAGTTTGAGTCCGCTCTTGATGACCTGTTCGAGAAGGGGAAGCAGCTCTTGAATGGAACCGATTTTTTTGTCGGTTATCAAAATGACGGGATTGTCGATTTCCGCTTCCATTTTGTCGGTGTTCGTAACCATGTAGGGGCTGGCGTATCCGCGGTCGAATTGCATGCCCTCGACTACGGTCAGTTCGGTGAACATCGTTTTCGATTCGGATACGGTTATTACGCCGTCTTTTCCTACTTTTTCCATAGCTTCGCTAATCAATGCGCCGATATTTTCGTCACCGGCCGAGATGCTTGCAACGGAAGCTATTTCGCTCTTTTGGCTGACAGTCTTGCTGATTTTTTTGAGTTCGGCAACCGCCGCTTCGGAAGTCTTCAAAATACCTTTGCGCAGCGCCATGGGGTTAGCGCCCGCCGCAACGTTCTTTAAACCTTCTTTGACGATAGCTTGCGCGAGTACGGAAGCGGTCGTAGTTCCGTCGCCCGCCACGTCGTTGGTCTTAACGCTTACTTCTTTTATAAGTTGCGCGCCCATATTTTCAAACGGGTCTTTCAATTCTATTTCTTTGGCGATTGTCACGCCGTCGTTGGTTATGAGAGGGGAACCGTATTTCTTTTCCAAAACTACGTTTCTGCCCTTGGGCCCTAGCGTCAGTTTGACGGTGTTCGCGAGAGCGTCTACGCCGATTTCCAAACATTTGCGCGCTTCTTCCGCGTATTTGAATTGTTTAGCCATAATATCTTACCTCCGAAATTATTCTACTACGACAGCCAAAATATCGCTTTGGCGAATGATGGTAACGGTTTCTCCGTCAAGTTTGAAATCCGTTCCCGCATACTTGGAATACAAAATTTTGTCACCGACGTTTACTTCCATTTTAATCTCTTTTCCGTCGATTACTCCGCCGGGTCCTACGGCGATTACGGTAGCCACAACCGGCTTTTCTTTCGCGCTTCCCGTCAGGATTATTCCGCTGGCGGTAACGTCTTTTGACTCGTCCATTTTAATGACAACTTTGTCGAATAACGGTTTTAAAGTTATTTTTTTCTGCCTCCTATACAGTTGTTTTTTGTTTTATTGGTTAGCACTCAAAGGTCTTGACTGCTAATTTTTCACATTATAACACTATCGTTTCCCATTTATCAAGCAAATAACGCCACAAATTTCAAAATAAATAATTTTTTTGTCGACGCGGTTAAACGGGTGTGCAAATAAAGAATACGCCGTTAAGGATGTTAGTTCCTTGCAAAAAAACAAGTCGGACCTTTTGGAGCAAATTTACGGTAAATATATATCGACGCGGTATTGACAAAATAGTACTATTATAGTAATATTATTATAACTAGAAAACTAACGCGAATTCGGATAATGAATTACTTGGTTACGGAGGCGGATATGAACGTGCGGACAAAGCGTGTTTTTGAAAAATTGAAAGGAGTGTTGCCGATTGTCGTGCTTGCGGCGTTGATAGCGTTGAGCGCGCTTATGGGCGTGTGCGCGGTCCCGACCCCCGCAATAGCAGCCGTAGGAGCATTGGAAACAAACGGTACCATTTACACGAGTGCAGACTACAAGCCGCAAACGCTCGGTTTCAAGCTATCCGAAGCAAGGCAAAAAGGTTATTACTTGGATTATACGTTGGACTTAGGCAACGGAAAAGTCAGTTCGCCTAACGACAGCTCTAAATCTAAATATATCAGCGGCGATTTCTATTCCGACTCAGCGTTGCCGTATTCGAAAGTCGACGGCGGATGGTCTATGGGCGACGTCCCCAAGACTTACATGCGCGCGGATTTGCCTCTCGGCGAAAATCTTAAAGCGGCGATTGCAGATCCGATGGTAAGCGTCACCATTACGTCGTATTACCGTTTCGGCGGCATCGTGATTGGGAGCGACGGCTCGCCTGAAAGTTTTAAGTATGACATTGCGCTTTATTATAAAAACGCGGAAGGCAAATACGTTTCGGCTTCTACCGTTGGGGATACGATAAAGGGTATCGACGGCAAAATGAATCCGGAAAATATCGTGTACGGTAAAGCTGCCAACACCGTGCCGTCGCTTGCGGTTGGCGACGACGTATATTTGAGTATTTGTTACTATGATTTCACCGTCGCAGGGCAGTGTAATATACCTATTGCCGAAATGGGGATAAGGGTAGCCTGTTCTTCGGGCTCGGTAGGTATCGGCGACGCCGAAGTGGAAATTTTAGACGTAGTCAGGACTTCCGCCAGTATCGAGGCTACCGACAATTTCGAATTGAATACCTTGCGTAACGCCGCAGCAAGTAACGACGAGGTTCGCAAAGGCAACGTTATAATCGTTCGCAACAAAATCCTCCATCAAAACGCAGCCTACGCCGTTTCGCAAAACTACAACGATAAAAACATGGGATATTTTTACCGTTTGTTGTATTTGGACCCCGACGCAAAGGATCCCGAGGACGATAGCGGCGGAGGAACGATTGCACCGAATACGGATCCGACCTCAAAACTCAGGATTTTCGGGTACAGCGCTAACGGAAGCGAATTTAAACGACTGTACAAATTTTCCTATTATTGCGGTTCGGGGACCGACAGAAAACAAATAGCTTACGATTTGACGGAAGACTATTCGGGCACGATGGCTATATTTTTGGTCAGCGGCGACAGGTGGACTTCCGCCGATATAGGAATATTCCTATCCGACGCCAACGGCAGTGAAAACAGGGAGCTTGCATATCCGATAACGCTTTCTTTCTATGCGGACAACACGGCGGCGGATATGCCCAAGTTGGACGAAAAAAGCAGCGCGTTCGCCAAGTACATCGGCAGAAGCGCTCGGTACTATACGGACGCGGGTTCGTATGTAACCGAAACGATTACCGGTTCGGACGGAAAAACGCAGGAGAAGATAGTCGCGGTCGATTTGTTGAAAGCCGCAACGTCGATAAAGCCCACGTTTACCGAGGCAAGCTATATGACGAAAGGCGGCGACACCGATTCGGACGGAAGAACGTATAAGTCGTCGCAAGCGATTTATTATAAAGTGACCAAACTCAATTCTCTCCCAAGTTCGTCCGAGTCCACCACGAGCAAAGGCTTCGATTTGAGCGAAAAGACGGGGATATGTTATACGACGACCGCAGGAGAGTGGATGGACGCCGGCACGGCGGGGACGATTACGGCCGGCGATTTGAAGCTGAGCCTCGTTACGGATAAATACGGCAGGTTGGTTTACGATAGTGAAACGTTGAAAGAAGACAAGGAGTTGACGTTCCACGAAAGCGCAATATATTATATCGAATTTATGACGGTTGATTACGTCGGCAACGTGAGATACGGCGACACCAAGTATTGTATCAAAGTCGACGTTCGCGACTACGTGTTCGACTGTAAAATGCTCGTCGGTACCGACGGCAAAGACAACGACAATCAAATGTCGCAGTACGACGTGACGGTAACTTTCTCTACTTACGACGATTCCACAGGCAAGGAGAGCGCGTCGTTTTCGAAAGCGGTCTTCAAAAGAGGCGATCGCGTAATCGTAAGATCGACGTTGAACGAAAACACTCAGTACATTCTCTCCAACTTTGCCGTAGGCGCCAATTTGTCGTTCCCGATAACGGATAGCGGCAGGGACGTGAAAATAAAACAGTCGGGAGAGCAGTATTCGTTCGAAGTGAGCTCGGCGTTCAGCGAAGATCCGGATTCGAGAAATATCGTAATAACGTATAAACGGCGCGTTTCGATAGAGGTGGCGGGCAGTACCGCCCAAAACGTAGTCGTCAACGCTACGTACACCGGCAATTCTATCGGCGTTCAGGGCAGGGCAAAGAAAGGAGAAGAGTACCTAACTGGTACCAACGTGGTTACCAAATATTCGACGAGTTTGGACGGAACTTATAACACGATACAGCCGGTAGAAGCGGGAGTTTACTATTTCAGGTGCGAGCTTTCCGATCACGACACCTATTACGCCTTGACGACGGGTACGCTCAGAATAAATCCCGCCACGCCGGTGATAAACGGAATAAACGTCAATCCGTTGACTTACGGCGAAAGTTTGGCGAAGATAGACTTTGACGATTCGAGAGCGACGCAAGTAATAAACGACCATATCACCGCGTTGAACAATTTCGACAACGTAGACTATTCCGACCGTTCTTCCGACGGTATCTACGGCTATTTCCGTTTGGCGGGCTTGGATAAGAACAGCGACGTTTATAAAAAACACGCCGCAACCGACAGTTTCCGCGTCACGATAGAGTTCGTGCCGATAAAGTGCAAACTCGACGCAAACGGCGAGGAAGAAAAGGACGAAGACGGCAATATCATTTTCGAAAGAGAGAACGGCAAGTTCGTAAGAAATACCAACTATGCGATAGCTACGTTGCAGTATTATTTGACCATAAGGCGTTCCGACTCGGTTAAAATCGTCGTAGACGGAGAAACCGACGGCGTTATCACGCACGTCTACGACGGAACGGAAAAGGCGTTGAGTTTCAGCCTTTTATCCACGCTTGCAGTAGAACTAAACGCCGATATAAGCGAACAGTCCTTCGTAAGATACGCTCGCGAGGGAAGTTCGTCGTATACCGACGAAGCGCCCGTTGACGCGGGACGTTATACCGTGTTCGTAGATTTGCCGTCGGGCAACTATACGGGGTCGTGGACGCGCACAATAGTTATCGAAAAGAAGCAATTGCTGGTAGAATGTAAAGAGTATACGTTCGTCTTCCAACAGCAAAAAGAGCCGCAGCCCACGGCGAGGACGGGCGAAGGCAATAACACGCAGTATGTTAACGGCCGCAAGTACGCTTTCACGTACTATCCGTATGACGAAGGAAAAAAAGAAGATGAAATGGCGCAAGGCGAGCCTATCGGCGAGAGCGAGTATTTTATTAATTTGAGAGTTCCCGCAAACGCCGGCAAATATCTCGTTAAGATAGAACTCGACGAAGACAACTACGAAAATCTCGACGTAGCGTACAGCGTAGTCACGATAAACAAAGTTACGGCAAATACCGACGGAGTAAGTCTTACTTGGCCGACGCTTACCTACAATTCGACGGACAGGTCGGCGCATATCGACTATTTGCAACCGTTGTCGAACGTCGTTTTGAACGTCGCTTCCGCAGGGTTGCGCTATACCTACTTCACATTGGGGGCTGACGGGCGAGTAAACGGCAGACCTCAGCTCGTATCCGGCACCTTCTACGTCGCAAGCAGGCGTTACCGCGACGAGGACCACGCAAACGAAAGCTTGCAAAGCTTTTTGGACGATGCGGTAAACGGTAGCATCTTGGACATCGGCGCAAATCAGGCGTATATCTATTTCGTAGCGACGGAGAACGACAAGGATAATTTCGAACCTATCTATACCGCGACTCAGGTGTTCGTCGGTAAGGCTAAATACGATTTCGGCGAAGTCGAAATAGAGCCTATCGTCTACGGGAAGACGGTAAGCGGCGCACAAGACTTGACTATAAGCAAAACCATGCGTTACTTGTATACCGGCAAAGGCGTCAACGTCTATAAAACGCTTGACGCGGACGACGACGTTTTTGGCTATACGTACAGCGTACAAATGGACGAACCGCAAGTGTTCCCCGCCGGCAGCCGCTACGTCGTTATTACCGTTATTCCCAATTCTCCCGAGTTGTTCGACGAGGATACTTACACTTATTCCTGCCTTTTGGAGATAAAAAAGAAAGAGGTAGACGCGGAAATAAAATCCGAACTTAACGGTGAATACTTCGAATTTGAGTACGGGTTGGACGTGATTCCCGAATGTGCCTTTTACGCGTACGGAAAAGACGTCGGCGCTTTGGGCGGAACGGTGGAATACTTTACCGAAGACGGCGATGAAGAAGCGATTGCTCCGCTGAAAGTAGGACGTTACAGAGCGGTTTATACCGTAGTCGCCGACAACTACTGCGGTCAAATAGAGTACAAAGTAAAGGTGATTGCGGCAAGACTTGCCGTTTCCGCAATGCCGATAATTTCCGAAGTCGAAAAGGAGGTCAGCTATAACAAGCTTATGAGCGACGTCAGGTTCGTCAACGGCGTAATGGTCAATTCGGGCACGAACGAAACTGTCGACGGCACGTTCGTTTTCGACTACGAGGCGGGCACGAGGTTTATGGATACGGGAGTTACAAAAGCGTATTTTATGAAGTTTATTCCTCGCGATACCGAAAGCTATCAAGTTTACGAATACACGAACGAGGCAAATACCGTACGGTTTTCCATGACGTTGACGGTAAACAAGGCGGATATAAGCGACGAAATGTCGTTTGCAGTGGCGGAAAAAACCTACGGCGAAATTACTTTCGACGTCAATCCGTTCTCACTGGCTACGTATTCGACTTCGATATATTATAAAGACGAGCTTATCGGCGGAGTTACGGTAAGAGAGTATTCGGAAGAGGCGAAAGACGGGTTCGCGTACCTGCCTATCTCTGTTAAGGTGAGCGGCTTACCGGCAAGCGGATACGTCAATGCGGGCAGATATGCAGTTAAAGCGGAAATAACGGACGACAACTATTACGGCGCGGCGACGGCGGAATTATACGTAGCTAAAAAGACCGTGCAAATAAACGTCCCCGACGGCGGCAGCAAAAAATATTACACGGGACAGAGCCAAAACGTTACCAACAGCGTAATTTCCGACGGCAAAGAGATAAGAGTAACCGTTACGCAAAGCTTCTACCGCGACGGACAGCGGTTGAACGGCGCGCCGTCCGATATAGGCATGTATCAAGCCGTCTTGAACGTCGTCAGCAACAACTATCAGGCGGAAACTCTCACCGTTGATTTCGTCATCGGTGTGGACGTAAAGAATATCAGCATAAGCCCCCTTTCGCAAATTTACGGCACTCCGAGAGCGATTTCGGTGTCGCTCGGTTCGAACAGGGCGGAATTTTCGGTATACTACAAGAGTATCCCCGCAAAACCCGACGAGGAAGCGAAGATTTTCGAAGATCTACCGACCGACGCGGGCGACTACGAGGTCGTTATAAAGTTTATGGCGTTGCTCAACAACGGATATTCGGAAGAGATAACATTTAAAGACCGCTTGCATATAGACCGTTGTCCCGTTACGATAACCGTAAGCGAAAGGGTCGTAGTCGATTATACCGGCAGAAGCTATACGATAAGGGCGATAACGACGCCGTACGGCTTGAACCTTATAACCGAGTATTGCAAAGAGGGCGAAAGCGAATTCAGTACCGAAGAAATACTTTCGGCGAATACCGGCAGCAACAACCATTTGGTCAGGTTTACGGTAGACGACCCCAATTACAGCGGGGAAACGGTTGTCGAATACGTAATACGCCCCGCGACTTTGACGGCGGTAGCAACCCCCGTATTCGGACAAACGGTATACCGCAGCGAGAGCCAGCCCGCATTGATTGCCGACGGCAGGGTAGATTTCGGCGTGCAAACCGACGTCAAAGGTAAATATATGCTTGATATGGACGAAGTGTCAAAACTGTCCGCGGGTACTCAGCGCGTCAGGTATACGTTCATCGCTCTCAACGACGACGATACCGAGAATTTGAATTTCGCAAGACTTACGGGACTGACCGAGATTACGGTATTGCAACAGGAAATACCCGCTTCCGACTTTATTATAGGCGCGGTGAGCGGCGCTTCCCGCGAATATAACGGCGGAAGTTTCTCCGTCGACGTCGAGCTTAAAGACGGCGTAATTTACAATAGAGATACGGACAATTCCGAACTTGAAATACGCGTTTATTACAACGACGGCTTGAATTTGCCGAGAGATCCGGGCGAATACACTGTGCGGGCGGAAATTTTCTCGCACAACTATACGGGCACGGCGGTATGGTCGCAAAAGTTCATCGTTACCAAGGGCAAGCCGGAAATTGCAGTCAAACCGTATCCTCGCGCGGGTAAGACCTTTAAACGAGGCGACGTCATTACGGATTCCGATTTGACAGGCGGCAGAGCCGTTATAAAGGGAACGGATACGTTGCTGGAAGGCAGCTTCAAACTGCAAAACGTTCGCCCGTTCGAAAAGGCGAATTACAACAACGTAGAGGCGACGTTCACGCCCACCAATTCATTCTTCACGCCGGTGACGTTTACGATAAGCGTATTCGTAGAGGGCATAAATAAGCTAAGCGGCGTAGTTTCGGGCGAGAACTGGGACGATGAAAGCGGAGTCGGCAAGCCGATAACGATAGACGGCTACGGTACGGTACGCGTTCGCGCGTATTCGGTAAACACCGTTTATTACGGCGAGCCTTTGAGCGCGTTCAGGGTAGAGTTTTACGGCGACGCAAAAGCAGTGTCGTACTTGAACGGCTTCGGCGCGCTTGATTTTGTCGACAATACCGAAGTTTTGTCCGTCGGCGAGCGCGCAAGGGTAGCGTTTACGCCGCTCGGCAGCAACGCGGACGTTTACAGCAACGTCTACGGTTTCGTTAAAGTGGATATAGTCAAGGCTGAATTGCCCGAGGTAAATTACGTCTTGAAGAGCATAGATAACGAGCCGCGCTTAATAGTCACAAACCTCGACGGAAGTTTGAGAAACGACAAAGGCACGGCATTGAAGCTTTATTCGGATGCAGGATTTACGCAGCCGATAGAAGACGGATTGGCGTCTTACAGAAATAAAACCGTCTACTTCAAGTTGGAAATGAACGATTACGAAGATTTGGTTGGTTCGGCAGTACCGCAAATATCTTCGGCGGTTTCCGCGGAACAAATAGTCGTTGCAAAGACCAATAAACCATACGACGGCGGAGAGATAAAGGTGACTGACTTGGGCGTGACGGTGAGAGATTTACCGTTGGGCGTGCCCGTTGACGGCGACGATTTATATATAAGGGTATTTAAGGACGGCAAAGAGCAGACCGGACCCGCGGCGAGCGGAGTTTATACCGTAGTTATCTATCTCGACAACGAGTTGTATTTCGGAGAAAAGGAAATAACGTTTACGGTGACGAAAGCGGACGTGAGCGATAGTTTGAATATCGGCTTCGACAGGGTTACTTACGGTAAATTCCCGTCTAATCCCACCGTGTCGGTGAACGGAAACGTTTTGGCGGCTGCGCTTTATACTTTGGAATACAAACCTGCGACCGCAAGCGACTCCTCGTATACCGTCAATAAGCCCATAAACGCGGGCAACTATAAAATTCGGGTGACGATAGCTTCCGATAACGACAATTACGCCGGTTGCAAAATTTTCGATTTCACGGTCGACAAACAAATTTTAAGACTGGACGCAAAGAGCGAATACGAATACGATTACGGAAAAGCGGAAATGCCAATCGTAAGCTTCTTGAAAGCAGACAGTCAGGATAGGGTTACGGTCGAAAGAGAAGATTACAGATTGTTATTCTATTCGGCGACGTATTCCATAA
This sequence comes from uncultured Christensenella sp., assembly GCA_964450015.1. Classification (GTDB taxonomy): domain Bacteria; phylum Bacillota; class Clostridia; order Christensenellales; family DTU072; genus CAG-1782. The sequence continues at coordinate 13,197 of CAYVEU010000042.1, forward strand.
GCACGGATATGCCCGAGAATGCGGGCGAATACAAAGTTCGCGTGGAACTCGACACTCTCAACTATATATTAGGTAACAACGGGTACGTCGAATTCAGATACGTCATAAACAAGATGAAAGTAGCGGTTACGACAATGCCCGTGCCCACGACTTTGACCGAGGGCGGCAACGTCTACAACTTAAAATACGGACAGGCGCTCAAAGAACTTTCCTTTACGGGAGGCGCGGCTACGCGTTTTGACGAACCGATAGGCGGAAGATTTACCGTAAAAGAGCCCGAGTTGCATCCGTCCGTAGGCAATAACTCGATTACCGTCGTCTTTATGCCGTCCAACGCAAACTACGCAACGGCGGAATGCGAGGTGGAAATCTACGTCGCGCCGGCGGAAGCAACCGTCTACTTCGACAGACTTCGCGTGCCTTATATCGGAACGGGTACAAAGCAGTTGCTTTCGTACAGAGTCGAGCCCGAGGGCGTAAGAGTGACTGTTACCTTTGTAAACAGGCGCAACGAAACT
>CAYVEU010000043.1:0-11643 GCA_964450015.1 uncultured Christensenella sp.
AGTCTGCCTATCTCGGAAACCTTGTCGAACCCGCCGACTATCAAACGCTTTAAGTACGATTCCGGCGCTATACGGAGATACATATCTATATCCAAGGTGTTGTGGTGGGTGATAAACGGTCTTGCCGACGCGCCGCCCGCAACGCTGTTAAGTATCGGCGTTTCCACCTCTATAAAGCCGCGTTCGTCCAAGAAGTTGCGGATACAGCTTATTATCTTACTGCGCTTTTTAAACGTATCCATGACTTCGGGGTTTGCGATAAGGTCTACGTAGCGTTGACGGTATCTCAAATCGGTATCCTTTAAGCCGTGATACTTTTCGGGCAGGGCGCGAAGCGCTTTGCTTAGAAGCGTCGCTTTCGTCACCTTTACGCTTATTTCGCCCATGTGCGTTGTGAAAATTTCTCCCTCAACGCCGATAATATCGCCGATATCCCATTTTTTGAACTCGGCGTACTCGGTTTCGCCGACGTCATCGCGCCTGAAATACGCCTGTATCTTCGTACCGCAGTCCATAAGGTGGGCAAAGCTCGCCTTACCCATAATACGCCTGCTTACCATCCTACCCGCGATACAAACGGTTTTTCCCTCGTATTCGGAATAATTATCGATTATCTCCGCGGCGGTCGCCGTAATGTCGTATTTTGTTATTTCGTACGGATCGCGCCCGCTCGCCTTCAATTCTTCCAGTTTTTTCAGGCGTATAGCGACGCTTTCAAGCATTTCGGCGGAATTTAATTCTACGCTGTTGTTATTCTCGTCCATTTCTGCTCCTGTTACTTGGATATTTCCAAGATTTTAAAGGGTATGCTTCCCGCAGGGGTTTGCGCATAGACGGTTTCGCCTTTTGCGTGTCCTATCAACGCCTTGCCTATGGGGCTCTTGTCGCTTATCTTGTTTTCGCGGGAATTGACTTCCAACGTGGAAACGATATTGTAAACTATCTCTTCGTTTTCCTCGACGTCGAGAACTTTGACGATGTTGCCGATGCTGACGGTCTTCGTGTTTATACTGCTCTCGTCTATTACGGTAGCCTGCGCAATGGTTTCTTTCAAACGCGCTATTTCGCTTTCGTTTGCAACCTGTTCGTCCTTAGCCGCCGAATATTCCGCGTTCTCGCTCAAATCACCGAATTCCCTCGCTACCTTTATTGCGTCGGAAATTTCCTTTCTTTTGACGTTTTCGAGATATTCCAATTTCTCGACAAGCTCGTCGTATTTGCTCTTAGTAACCGTAATTCCTGCCATTTCTTAACCTCCGTGCGGTAATAAAACCCGTTTTTTTATTTTTTTACGGCACAAACCCGCATTTACGCGGGTTCGTGTTTTTTCAATCTTCGGTTATTATATAATACAATTAATTATAAGTCAAGATATTTCCTTAACAACAGCGTTGCCCGGAAATCCCGTAACGATTGAAATAATTATGTTTTATTCTTATTCGACCGTTTCGACAGCTTCCGTTGCGTACAAATCCAACTCTAAGAAGTCTACCCGTAGGTGAACCGTTCTCGCGCCCGTTTCCTTATCCGTAGTCAAGTCCCACATAAGGTACGGTTCGCCGTTTTCGCCGTATTCGTCGGTAAATATAATAGTCTTTTCGCCGTTGACCGTCGGCAAATGCTTGATTTCGTACTTGCCTTCGTAATGAATTTCTATCTTGCGCGGTATTGTGAAGTCATCGTTGACTCTGCCGGTCTTTTCCAAGCTGGCAACGAGCTTTTGGACTTCCGGGTCTTCCCAGTCGAGTACGAGCGCCGCGCCGAGGCTTCTCAAAAGTTCTACGGACTCTTGTATTTTCCCCTCGCTCAAAGTGAACCCGGGTAAAATCGCCGCCGCGTAGACATCCGCCATATGCCCTAAATCCATTTCCGAAAGAGAGGACAGGTCCAAGTTAAGCAATGACAGGAAGCTTATAGAGTTTTCGCTTAATTTCAAATTGAGCGTCAACTGCCCGTTTTTATCCAGTTTGACGAACGTATTTTCCGGATCGAACAAAAGGTAGGAAACGAGCTCCCACGTTGAGTCGGGAAGCGCGACGAAGTTCGTCCTTATGTAATTGACGTAGAAAGTCGTATCGCTCTCCAAAACTTCCGCCTTGGGCTTCGCGGCGCACCCTACCAAAAGCCCCGTGCAAAGTGCGGCAAGACACAAAACGGCAACGGTAATTTTAATAACTTTTTTCATAATATTACCTCCTTAGCAATAAGACGGAAGCAAGCCGTCGGCTGCGCGGAAATACGCGTTGGTAACGCCGTCGTAGTCGGTCGCGCCGTTTATAGCTTTTTTCGCCGCTTTCTTATCCGCGTTGGGGAACAGTCTGTTGAACTGCTCTATTTTCAGCTTCTTGTAGTTTTTCAACGCCTTGGCGCTGTCGATAAGCCCGAGTTCGTCCAAAAGCTGTTGCGTAACTCCGTACATTACCGCGTGCCCTTCGTTGCTCGGGTGTACGTCGTCGGGGTATATAAGCTTCCTCCCTCTCACGGGGTCCGCCGACCAAATGTCCCCAAACGCTTTCGTCGCGTCGGCGATATAGATGTTTTCGTTCGGATGCGCCGCAACGTAGTCGCGTACGGAATCGTTAAGATCCGCCAAAACCTTTCCGCACAACTCGCGCAATTGCGCCTCGTCGGCGTTCATAAGTTCTTCGCTTGCGTAAATAAGCTTCCCGTCTTCACCGTACTTCAAACTGCCGTCCTCGTTGGTTGCCGCGTTTGCGTAATAGCCGTAGTCGCTGTGCAATATATCCTTTGCTCCCGCCGAATTTTCGGTTTCCCCTCTGTGAATAAGCGACGTATTGATATGAACGGGATTGTAAACGGTCTGGAAGATGATTATCGCGTCGGGATTAAGCTCTCTGAGCCTTGCGACTATTTTTTCGATATTTTTGCGGGAGCCGTTTTCGCTTCTTATTATTCCGTCTCTCTTGGTAAGAGCGGGTATCTCGCCTCTTTCGTATCTCGCTTGCTCCAACACCAAAGCGCCCAAATCGTCTTGTAGCATATCGTTGCCCAAAATGGAAATATGCAAAATATCCGCCGTCTTTATATGCGTGGTGACGCGCAACGCGTTTTGGTCGTTGTCGGTCAGGATTTTTTTGAGAAGTTGTCCCGTCTGGTGTCCGCTGACCGAACGGTTTATGTATTCGAAGTTATTGGTCTTGCCGACAAGTGCGTAATAACCGTAATATTCTCTCTCGTTAAGCGGCGACGCGCCCAAAACCGCTTCCGCTATACTGTCGCCCAAATAGACGATCTTTTTTGACGGCTGTTCGTTGTCGTTGCACGCAGTCAATACGCAGCAAAAACTTGCAATCATTACGACGCACACTAACAGCACTAAGGATTTCTTTGCCATTTCTCCTCCATAATAATAATTATAAATTATAAGTATGGAAATATTGTAAACCCTATTTAGACATAAGTCAATAATCAATTTTAAGTCTACAAAGAAATTCCGAGAAAGAAACTTGCGCCGTTTCGGGCAATCAGGGCGGTGGAGAGGCGCGAGATTTTTGCCGAAACCGAATGGAAGTTTACTTCGTCGCGACAGGCTCTGTCTACAACTTTATTAAAATAAAGTCGTTGGAATACTTTGCCGTCGCTCCTCTTTCCCCACCGCGACAAGCGCGTCGGGGATACCCCTATTTCGACTGTACGGCTTCGGGAAAGCAACCGAAAACTAAAATGAAAATATCCGCCATTTTTGACGGATAAACTCGTTAATATTAATAGTTATTTTGTTTTCGGTTGCGTAAAGGTCGTGCCTATACACTGACCGAACCAAACAAATTTTCCAAGACCACGCACGCCTCCCGCGCGTCCTTCGAATAATACGCTCCTATCGACTCGGCATATTCTTCGGTCACGACCGCGCCGCCGACCATTATTTTTATATCGGGATAGGCGGATTTTATAACTTTTGCCGTTTCCGTCATATTGTCAAGCGTAGTGGTCATCAGCGCGCTCAACGCTACCGCCTGCGGTTTATACTCCTCTATCGCCGCCATGATTTTCGCGGTGGGCACGTCCCTGCCCAAGTCTATCATTCTGTATCCGTAATTAGCAGCCACCGTCTTTACGATATTTTTGCCTATGTCGTGGACGTCGCCCTTTACCGTCGCAATCGCAACCGTCGCCTTGGAAATGCTTCCCTCCGCAAAACAAACGCTTTTTATATAGTCGAGCATTGCCTTTGCCGTTTCGCTCCCCGCGATAAGCCCCGGTAAAAATACGATACCTGCGGCGTACCTGTCGCCCAATGAATTTAAACCGCCGATGATTTCCTCTTCCATTATTTTATCGGCGTTTTCAAACGTCAGTTGCGACTTCAAAATCGCCATTCCGTCCTTTGTCAAACCCTTTTCCACGCATTGCTTTATCGTCAGTTCGGCAACCTCTTCGGTTTCGGGGATAACGTCGGCGTTTTCCGCTATATAATTTGCGCAACCGACGTCGTTGCCGTACAATAGCTCGACGCTTGCGCCGTCGCGGTTTTCTTTGATTTGCGGATTTATTATAGCGGCGGTCACTCCGCGCTCCTTAACCAAGGCAAACAACGCGCCGTTCAATTTGTTTCTGGCGGGCAAACCGAAACTAATATTGCTCAGTCCGAGAACCGTTTTATACCCTCGTTTTTGCAGTCCGTCGATAACGTCCAAAAGAATTTTGCCGTTTTGATAATTTACGCTCACCGCCATAGTAAGCGGATCGAATAACAGCCTGTCCGAACTCAATCCGTATTCGGCGGCCCGCTCGACTATTCTCTCGGCTATCGCCAGTCTCCCTTCGGCTGTCGGCGGTATGCCGTTGCCGTCTAAACATAGAGCGATAACGTACGCTCCGTATTTTACGGCAAGCGGAAAAACTCTGTCCATAACCGCGTCCTCGCCGCTCACCGAATTTATGAGCGCAACGCCGTTGTATATCCGCAGCGCGTTTTCCAGCGCGTCCTTTTTCGCCGTATCAATGCACAGTGGCAAGCCGACTATTCCTTGCGTTTCGCATACCGTTTCGCTGAGTATAGCGTTTTCGTCAATGCCGCCCATGCCGACGTTTATATCGAGAATATCAGCGCCCTCGTCGCGCTGAGTAAGGCACTGCCCCAAAATATAATCAAAGTCCCTATCCCTCAACGCCTGCTTTAAAAGCGGCTTGTTCGTAGGGTTGATTCTTTCCCCGATTTTCAGCGTGTTTTTATTGAACTCCGCCAAACGGGCGTATGAACAAATACCGTCGAATAGGTTGCTTTTATTGTGTATCGGGATACCTATAACCGCATTTTTCATCAAGCGGATATATTCCGCGTCCGTTCCGCAGCAGCCGCCTAGAATTGCCGCCCCGCGTTCGGCAATTTGCACGCAATGCGCGGTGAAGGTCTCCGCGTCCATATCGTAAAAAGTCGTTCCGTTGACGAAAACCGGAAGTCCCGCGTTAGGTTTTGCGAAAACCGGCACTTGCGAAAATTCGGCAATTCTTTCGACTATCGGCAGAGCTTTATCCGGTCCCAAGCCGCAATTTACGCCGACCGCGTCCACCCCCAGAGCTTGCGCCGTCAGCGCAAAACAAGCGGAGTCCACGCCTAAAAACGTCCTGCCGTTTTCCTCGAAACTCATAGAGCACATTATCGGCAAATCGGTGTTTTCTTTAAACGCAAGGATTGCGCAGCGCATTTCCTGCAAGTCGCTCATAGTTTCTATCAACGCGCCGTCGCATCCCGACGCCAGCGCAAGAAGCGCTTGTTCTTTAAATAATTCGTAGCACTCGTCGAACGTCAGTCTGCCCGACGGATAGAGCAGTTCCCCTATCGGTCCGCAGTCGTAAAGGACGTACTTGGGGTTTGCCGCTCGCGCCGCGCGCACGGCGCCGAAAACGAGGTCTTGAAGCGTATATTTAGTTAAATCGGCTTTTTTCGCGTTACAATTAAAGGTGTTCGCGCTTATTATATCGCTCCCCGCGTTTACGTAGCTTAAATGTATTTCCGTTAAAACGCGCGGATTTTCCACGTTCAATAGCTCCGTTTTAGTCTTATACCCGCGCTTTATAAGCTCCGTGCCCATTGCGCCGTCCAAAAACGCGCGTCCGCCGTTTAAAAATTCCTTAAAAGTCATTTCCTGCTATAATCTCCTTTTCACAAGACTGATTTGAAAGTGCAGTCGCGCGTCAGACGGGCAACAGTTGGCGAGGTTGCGACGGGCGCGTACATAGAAGTACGTAACCGAGCGCCGAACCAAGCGTAGTCCGTATCACGCGATGAACGTGCTTTCAACAACTCCTACTAGTGCAATAACGGACTTATTGGGAACAAGCATGCAGCTTTCGTTCATATAAATGCCGTACCGCTTAGCGTCGAGCATATCAAGAAGCGGACGTTGAATTTCCAACGGTAAATCGCCGTAGCCGCAGCTTATTCTGGACGTAAGCAATTCGCCGTTTTTCTTCAATTCGTCCTCTATTTTATCCAACCGACGTTCCAAAAGCTCGGAATAGCACGCGTCTAAAATCAAACCCTTAGTCGGGCTTAAAGCGTAGCTTTCTTTCATTTTTCTTTCGCTTTCCATGCCTAAGCTTGCCAAAACGATATAGAGCGCGTTGCAATTTTTAAAATGCCTTGCGGCAAGCTTTCCCGTAAGTTTAATATCCGTGTTTACGATACTTATTCCGTCGTCCGTATTTTTTATCTCTACGCGCGCGATACTATAATTAAGCGGCGAGCGTTCCGCTTCGGGGTAAACTTCGCAAATTAACGAAAGCGTCTTTTCGTCGATTTCCCCTTTTATTTTCAAATACAAACCTATTTCTTTGACGTTCATAGCGGATTTCCCTATTTTATAACAAGTCCTTTATGCCGTCGTAAAATTTCGTCGCGACGTCGGCGTTGTTCATTGCGTACAAGTGTATGCCGATAGATTTTCCGCTGCTTAAAATTTCGCGGGCTTGCTCTATCGCGTAATCTATCCCCGCAAGATACAGTCCCTCTTTGTCAAATTCGTATTTCGCTATCATTTTCGAGAGCTTTTCGGGGATGTACGCGCCGGAAAGCTGTACCATTCTGACAATTTGCGACGCGTTCGTTACGGGCATAATCCCCGCCGCAATATGCGTTCGCAAACCGTTAGCCCTGCATTTAGCGAAAAAGTTCAAAAATTCGTTCGTGTCGAAAAAGAGTTGGCTGATAAATTCTTTTACGCCCATAGCCTCTTTATTTTTCATGATTTTAATATCTTCGTCTATGTTCTTGCTCTCCTTGTGCCCTTCCGGATAGCAAGCCGCGTAAATCTCGAACCCGCCCGCCGCATTGATTTCTTCGATTAAATCGGTCGCGTATTTATAGTCGGTCAAGGTCTTTTCGGGGGTAAGGTCGCCGCGCAAGGCGAGAATTTTCTTTATCCCCATACTTTTGAGCTTGTTTACGTAATCCAAGATAAACTCTCGCGAATTGCCGGCGCAGGTCAAATGCGCCATACTTTCTATATTGTATCTATTTTGGATATACTCGCAAACCTCGGCGGTAAGCCCCGCCGCGCTTCCGCTTGCCGAATAAGTCACGCTGATATAGTCCGGATTTACTTTGGATATACCGTCAAGCGGTTTATAAATACTCTCTATCCCCGCGGTAACCTTGGGCGGAAAAATTTCTATTGAGAAACCTGTTTTATTCATCTTGTTTATCTTCCTTTAATAAATCTTTGATAATCTCAGAAGCCATCGTTAAACCTGCAACCGACGGCACGAACGCCACGCTTGCGGGAATTTGCCTTTTTATTACGGGTTCTTCGGGTGAATAAACCGTCTTTAAGCGGTTTATGCCCCTCTTCCTTAATTCCGTCCGAATAACCCTTGCAAGCGGACAAACGCTCGTTTTCGATATGTCGGCTACCTCGAAACGGGGATTAAGCTTGTTGCCCGCGCCCATACAGCTGATAATCGGAATTTTTTTATCGTGCGCGTACTCAATAACCGCTAATTTACTTTTAACCGTGTCTATACAATCGGCTATATAATCGTAAGTTTCGAAAGCAAACTCATTTAAATTTTCATCGGTCACGAACTTAACTTCCGCTGACACGAAGCAATCGGCGTTTATGTCCTTTATCCTCTCCGCCATAACCTCGGCTTTAAATTTTCCCATAGTGGAGTTAAGCGCGACTATTTGTCTGTTTATATTGCTGTCCGCAACCTTATCGCCGTCTACGAGAGTGATCGTACCTACGCCGCAACGCGCGAGCGCTTCCGCAACGTACCCGCCTACGCCGCCTATTCCGAGTATGATAACGCGCGCTTTTTCAAGCGCGCTCAAATCTCCTAAAAGTGCTTCGGTTCTCGATAAGTTCATTTTATTTACAACGCAAGCGTAATCGGATTGGCAACGTATAGTTTATAAAGAATAGTGCCGTCTATCTTTTCAAGCAGCGAAGTTATCGCCGCCGTGTCCTCGAACAGCCTAAACACCGCGAATATAAGCAGGGTCAAGCAAAGTATTACCGCAGGCACGAACAGCGTTCCCAACACCTTGTTTATAACGTTCATAACGCTGTTATCAGCTTCGAAAACGCCGCAAACAAATTTGACGACAATTATTCTCAAAAGCTGCACGACGAAGAACATAACGATGTAAAAAATAATAACGCCCACCTGAATTTTCTCAAAAAACGCCGCGACTTCGCCCAGCTTTGCGTTTATGTCCGCAATCCATCCGCCTATAAGGTTCGTACCGAGTAGCATGCCGCCGAACGTTGCGCAAACGAATATAGAAATAATAATACCGACTATTCCGCCCGTAAATGATTTAAGCGCACGACCGAATCCGCAAAAAAATCCGATAGCGGCACAAACGATAAGAGCTCCTATGGTCACAAGGTTGACAGTGTTCATTATTCCTCCGTTGATTTTCTTAACGTATATTATTATACCGTTAAATACGCAACTAAGCAAATGATATTATTTTAATTTGCACAACCATTTTGCAAATTTTACAAGAAACCGTCGCTTTTTTATTAAAGCGCGAAGTAATGGGGGATTTTTTCGAAACCGAACCGTCGCCATACCTAGTACGATAGGAGCAACTTTCGGAAAAGCGGCAAAATTCTTATCTAATATCCGACATTTTTATCGAAAACGCTTGTCCTCAGCAATAAATAATTGTCATTTTGCCGCGTAAAGTCCACGTTAATACGCACTTGTAAAGTGTGTAGTAATGGGGAATTTTTTTCGAAAGTAAGCCGTAGCCGTACCGTCGTACGGTAGGAGCAACTTTCGGGAAAGCGGCAAAATTCTTATCTGATATCCGACATTTCTATCGAAAACGCTTGTCCTCAGCAATAAATAATTGTCATTTTGCCGCGTAAAGTCCACGTTAATACGCGCTTTACTTTCCACTGGCTCCGTAGTTGGAAAGCACCCTTGCCGACGGGTCGTTTACATTACAACCCTCCCACTCCTTATTCGGCATCCAGAAATCAACGACCATTTTGGCTTGATTGGGGTAGTATTTTTCGAAAAGCTCTCTATACAATAAGGATTCTTTGGTAAACGGCATAGCGTGGTATGCGTACGCAAGGCGTTTTTCTTCAAATTCCTCGTCGGTGTAGAGGGTTTCGGCGTAAGCCTTTAAGTAGTCGACCATAGAGTGCCCCACCGCGTCGGAAAACGCCGCTTTTTCGCGGTACAGTATGCTGTCGGGAAGATAATCGCCCTCGAACGCCTTGCGTAAGAGGTATTTTCCTTTGTTATAGACGTTCATTTTCTTTTCGGGCGGGATACTCATGACGTATCTTACGAAATCCAAGTCGCCGAACGGAACGCGCGCTTCTATCGAGTTTACCGAAATGCATCTGTCCGCACGCAAAACGTCGTACATATAGAGTTCTCTAATCCTCTTTTGCGCTTCCTTTTGAAATTCTTCGGCGCTCGGCGCGAAATCGGTATACTTGTAGCCGAATAATTCGTCGCTTATTTCGCCGGTCATTAAAACGCGCACGTCGGTAGTTTCGCGTATCGCTTTACATATAAGGTACATTCCCATGCTTGCGCGGATAGTCGTAATATCGTAAGTTCCGAGCATGGCGACTACTTCTTCAAGCGACGAAATTACCTTCGACTTATCCATTATTATTTCGGTATGGTCGCTCCCTATGTAGTCCGCGACTTCTTTCGCATACTTCAAGTCGATAGCGTCCTCGTTCATACCGATTGCGAACGTCCTTATCGGCTTTTTCAAGATTTTGGCGGCAATCGCGCATACCAAAGAACTGTCCAGTCCGCCGCTGAGCAAAAAACCCAAAGGCGCGTCCGCGTCCAAACGCTTTTCCACGCCTTTGACAAGCTTGTCGTGAATTTTCGAAAAAACCGTTTCCAAATCGTCGTCGACGTAACTATTCACTGCGGCAATATCTTCAAAGCAAATAAACTTTCCGTCTTTATAGTAGTGTCCGGGCGGAAACGGGAAAATTTCTTTGCAAAGTCCGACAAGGTTTTTAGCCTCGCTTGCAAAAGAGATTACGCCGCTTTCCGAATAGCCGTAGAACAGCGGGCGTATGCCTATCTGGTCGCGGGCGGCGATAAATTCGCCCGTTTTTCCATCGTAGATAACCATTGCAAATTCCGCGTCCAGCATCCCGAACATTTTAGTTCCGTATTCCAAATACAGCGGTAGAATAATTTCACAGTCGCTTTCGCTTACGAACGAATATTTCTTTTCAAGCATAGCTTTAACAGGTCGGAAGCCGTACAGCTCGCCGTTGCAGATTGCATAGTTCCCGTCTCTTTCAAACGGCTGCATGCCTTCCGGCGTCAGCCCCATTATAGCCAGTCGGTGAAAGCCCAAAATACCTTTGCCGACCTTTTTTATTTCACTCATATCGGGTCCGCGGGATATTGTTTTGTCAAAAAATTCTTTAAACTTTTCCTCGGTTATATCCAACCCGCAATAGCTCATTATAGAACACATAAAATCTCCTTCTTCCCCGACCAATCGTAATGCGGAAATTTACTCGCGGTCGGGAAGACCCGACGCACGGATAAATTTTTTCTTCCGCATTAGTCGGACTCATACGGAAGAAAGACAGTCCGTCTTTCTTGAACTAATCAAGAAATAATTTGTTTCTATTATACTCTTCGAGGGCTCACGCACCCCGACCCCGCGAGGGCAAAAATCGAAAATAATCGTTTCCGATTTTTGATAAGGTAATGGATAAAATAGCCGTTATTTCCTCTATTACCTTACTTTTTCACTATTCGCTTTTACTTATTACGTCAAGCGCGGTCGGAACGCGTAGCGGCTTTTATAAACTCCCTAAACAGCGGATGCGCTCTATCGGGGCGCGACTTAAATTCGGGGTGATACTGAACGGCAACGAAAAATCTGCATTTCGGGTTTTCCACCGCTTCTACGAGCCGTCCGTCGGGCGACGTGCCCGTTATTTGCAAGCCTGCCGCAGTCAAAACGCCGCGATAAACGTTGTTAAATTCGTATCTGTGGCGGTGCCGTTCGGAAATTTCCTCCGCGCCGTAAGCCTTTTTCATTATGCCGTCGCCGTAGATTTTGCACGGATACGCGCCAAGTCTCATCGTTCCGCCCTTGGGAATATTCCCCTTTTGGTCGGGCATTAGGTCGATAACGTTGTTTTCGCCGTCGGGTGTGAACTC
>CAYVEU010000043.1:11743-13603 GCA_964450015.1 uncultured Christensenella sp.
ACGTGCGCGCCGTTTTCGTAGCCGCCGTGCCTTAACGCTTCGGCAACCGACATATACGCGTCGTACATTTTGACGTACTTGCCTACCAGCGCAATCTTTATATCTTTTTTAATCTTGCGGATTCTTTTTAACATATCGTTCCAGCTGTCCATATCGGGCTCGTTCGCTTCCAACCCGAGCTCGCGGCAAACTATCTCGGAAAGCTTACTCTTTTCCAGCATATTGGGCGCGTCGTATATGGTCTCTACCGTAAGATTTTCGATTACGCAATCGGGTTTAACGTCGCAAAACAGCGCAATCTTTTGCTTGGCGCTTTTGTCTAGCTTAATATCGCAGCGCGGAACTATAATATCGGGGGATATACCCATGCTCCTAAGTTCTTTGACGGAATGCTGCGTGGGCTTCGTCTTTTGCTCGCCGCTGCTCTTTATGTACGGAACTAACGTAACGTGAATATACAGGCTATTTTCCTTTCCGACGTCGCGCCCGACCTGGCGGATCGCTTCGATAAACGGTTGACTTTCGATATCGCCTATCGTACCGCCGATTTCCGTCATAACGACGTCTGCGCCGCTCTTTTTGCCGACGGAATGGATAAAGCTCTTAATTTCGTTGGTAATATGCGGAATAATCTGAACGGTTTCGCCTAGATATGCGCCCGCGCGCTCCTTATTTAAAACGTTCCAAAAGACCTTACCGGTCGTCAAATTGCTGAACTTGTTAAGGTCCTCGTCGATAAAGCGTTCGTAGTGTCCCAAGTCGAGGTCGGTTTCCGCGCCGTCGTCGGTTACGAAAACCTCGCCGTGCTGATACGGGCTCATGGTCCCCGGGTCCACGTTGATGTACGGATCAAGCTTTTGCGCGATGACCTTTAAACTGCGCGCCTTAAGCAGTCTGCCCAACGACGCCATAACAATGCCTTTGCCCAGTCCGCTTACCACGCCGCCCGTTACGAAAATGTATTTTGTTGCTCCCATAAAAACTCCTTTCGACCGCTCGTTATTCGGGATTTTACTCGCAGTCGTTTCTTCTTTTATTTTTCCTTAACTATTCACTTTTCACTATTACCTATTACTTACCGCAAATTTATCATTGGTCATAGGTATTTATAATGCGTTCCGCCACCGCCTTGCGGGTTATCCTTAGGTCCATCGCCTGCTTTTCTATAAACTTGTGCGCTTGGTTCTCCGTCATGTGCAATGCGTCGATAAGCAAAAGCTTCGCTCTGTCCACCGTGCGGATCTCTTCAAGCTTTACCTTTAATCGGCTGTTTTCCTTCCTAAGCCCCATATATCGGCGGTGTACGGCTAACAATAGCTGCATTGAGCGCATTAATTCCGCCGTCGGAATAGGCTTGCCTATTACGGCTACGCCCTCCCCCTCAACGTGGCTTCTGACGATATCCGTAGCGTCGTTTTTTACGATAAGCAGTATTCCTGCCAAGGAATTATCCGCCGCCGTTATCGACAAGTCCAAGCCGTTTTCGTCGGTTAGCGGTGCGTTTATTATTATTAGGTCGTAATCTACCGCAACCAACATTCTACGCGCTTCGCCGCCCGAACGGGCGAAAACCACTTTGTCCACACCGATTTTTCGGAGCAGCTCGGCAGTTTTCGGATCTTCATTTGCGGCAACAAACAGCGCAGTCGTCATTTTTACTTATTTACGTCCTCTCGAAATAGGTCTTCAGAATATACTCTTTCTTATCCTTTGCGACCTTATAGCCGTCTTTGAGTTCTCCGACTCGCGCAAGATACGCTTTTTCCAGCTTTTCGGGCAAATAGGTCTTTATAAAACCGTCTGTCGGCGTATTAAGCCCTTTTACTCCGTCCACGCCTGCGCCGAGAAGTAACGTCAGCG
>CAYVEU010000044.1:0-13512 GCA_964450015.1 uncultured Christensenella sp.
TTTTATCCCCCTCGAACACATCCTTGCCGTTCTTATCGGTCGTTACCCATTGTCCTATCGTACTGTCGTAAATAAACATATTGGCTACCATATCACAATAGCTATTCGGATAAAATGCCTTTTCCATAGTCGCAGGGTCAACAATTACACCGAATTTATTCCAATACACCCACCTGCCTCTGATTTTCCCGCTAGTTAGCGTAATAACCGTCTTTCCGTTCTCGTCGGGGTGGAAGCCCCTAAATAATATTTTTCTATCGCTCATTTTTCTTTTTACTCCTCAAATAAAGATAATTGTTTATGCTCGGTTTCTGCATTAATTCGTTGTTCGGCGGTTTCGTAACTGGCGTATTTTTCAATGCCGATAAAGTTTCGGTTAGTATTCACTGCGGCGATTCCCGTACTGCCACTGCCCATGCAATTGTCAAGGACCGTTTCGCCCTCGTTTGTATAAGTTCTGATAAGGTATTCAAGCAAGGCTACGGGCTTCTCTGTTCTATGCTTCGCTTGACTCGGATGCGATTTTGCGAACTGCAATATGCTCGTCGGGTATTTATCGGTTGAGCCTTTGCGTGTATCTTCCAAAGCGTTAAAGTTGCCGTAATTGTTGTTTATCAACTCTTTTGTCTTATAGGACGTTCCCTTGCCATGTAAAGGTTTTCCTTGCGTGAATTGTGGATTGTATGTAGGCGCTTTCTTGTAGAAAATCGCTATTTGCTCATGCTGTCTTAATGGCATACGCTTAGCATTAAGAAAACCCGTCGTAAGCACCTTATCCCAAACTAAATCGTATCGGAACATTCTCTTGTTGCTGTTGTATAAGTCCATATAGAACTTACCTTGCGCAAAAAGAGCTATGCAGCCGTTGTCCTTAATAACGCGTTTATACTGCGTCCACAACAGCTCAAACGGCAATCTCTTATCCTCTTTATTCCTCGTCGCGCCGTAAGGTAAATCGCAAAGTATCATATCGATTGACTTGTCGGAAATTTCTTTCATTACTTCGAGGCAATCGCCTTTATACAACTGAATTGTGCTCATTGCTTCAAAAACTCCTTTAAGGTTTTATTAATCACAAAGTCGCTTACACCAGTCACTATTCCTATTCCTTTAATATCGGTTTTGAAAGATAAAGCCATAAGTGCTTCTACAAACTCCGTAAGTGCTTTTTCCTTGCAATGTGCAAGTTCCGTTTGTAAGCGGTCTATCTCGTCTTGATATTGCTTGACGTCGCCGTAGCCTGCATTTATTGTTTCCTCTGCTAAAAACGGTAAAAATGCTTGTTCTAATATTTCATTAAGAACTTTTAGAGCGTTTTTATCTGTTATCAAATATTCTTCTCCATTTTCTGCCTTAAACACGGGTTTAACATCAGCTTTTACACTTTTTTCAAGCAATAATGCTGTTAATTCCTTAATCTCAATCTCTTTCTGCTTATCCATTATTCCTCCTCGTTCTGTGCATCGTACTCTTCTTTCGTTACCTCTTCGAGAGTTACAGCACCAATGATATTTTTAAGTTTTTCTATTGATATTTGCTCTTTAAGGGCATTGATTTTGCCATACATTTCATTACCGTTTTTGTCTGTAAACTTAAAATAAAACATTATTCACCTCTCAATTCTTTCAACCGCGCTTCGGCTTCGGCTTTTGTATCAAATACCATACTCGCCCAAACTTCCGTATCACAGTCCTTTTTAATCATCGGAATATCGTATTGAACTCTTATCCAAATAGGATTGCTAGGGGTGTAAATATTAAAGCGCATTCCTATAACTTTTCCTTGACAAACGGTTTTATCGTTAAACCCGAAAAACCAAACAATATCCCCTAATTTACACGGCAATTCCACAAGCTCGCCCTTTGCTTCCGCTTGTTCTTTGTTCTTGTATGCTATCCAATCAATGCCATATACATCATAGGGATAATCATCGTTAAATGTTTTATCACTCGATTGCCAATAACGTGGACTTTCCGAATATTCACCTTTCTGCAAATAACGTCCTCTATTTTTATTTAAGTCAACAATCCATATCCAATCGTCCACTTCCAATGCTTTCAGTTCTTCTATCGTTAATGGTTTCATTCTTATTCTCCTTCTTTATTTTCTTCAATCCACTCTTCGTATAGACCGCAGTAATCCTTTGCGGGGCAGTCTTCGCAATCATCTCCCTCTATATACTCGCAACGGAAGTCGTATTCTTTAACGAGAGCCAAACGGTCTTCGCTATTGTTCCAATCCATTTCGATTTTACCTTCCGTATAATACTTGTCGCATTTCGGTGCTCTCCGTACTGCAATACCACAAAAGTCCGAGTCGTTACAAGTTTCAGTCAATAAAGCTAAGCTCTTAGCCTTGCCTTGTGTTTCGGCAAATACTACCGTAGCGAAAAAAAGATTCTCTCACATCCCTAACAAACCACGCTTTCACTCTTCCACCTCCACGCCGTGTTCCTTAAAAAATTCTTTTGCCTTATTCCAGTAAAGATATTCGTTCATAAGCACACCGCCGATACCGACTTCCCTGAATATACATCTTTTGAGAGCGGTATATAGTTCCTGCGCGGTATTCTTTTTCGCTTTCTCTAACCTACTGTCGTTCACATTTCCGTCGCAATCAATGCTTATGCCGTTTGCCGCAAGAGCCTCGTTTATCTCCGCAATCGTCCTTTCGAGGTTCGCTTTATCTCGCTTAACAACTTCAAGTTCTACTTCTAAGTCTTTGATGGCGTTAAGCGCGTCGCAACAGCCTATCTCCTCGCTTATCGCTATATCGTCAGCTTGTTCTAACGCCTTTTTAATCTCCTCTAACATTCTTTACCTCCTATCCACACATTGCGGCGTTTAATTCTTCGACCGTTTCTAGTCGTTTTTTATACGCCATATCCTCGCAATTTGCTCTTATTAAAGCGGTTGCAACAGGCGGGCAAACGGCGTTACCTAGCCGCGCTATCTGTTTTGCTTCGCTGTATTTTTTGCCTATATACGGCTCAATATCGATTATGTAATCTTTCGGAAACCCCTGCGCAAGTTTCAATTCCTCGGCTTTTAACATACGCATTCCAATGTCGGCGATAAAATGCGGTACGCCGTTGATTTCGAGTATCAGGATTTCGTCATCGGCTATGTTATACCCTGCGTAATCGTTTAACAGTTTTCGAACCTTGTCCCAGTTCTTTAAGTCCTGCGTACTGTCTAACTTCTGAATATACGTCTTGATTTGCGCAAAATGTCCCGCCGACGTGGTAAGCGTAGGCAACGGCTTCTTCGCCGATTTACAGTCAGTATTTTTCCGCAACACGCAAAGGTGACCTTCCACCACGCCGCTATGATTAGTCCCCGTTACTGTCGGAATAGGCTCGGTTGGCTTGCTGCCTCTACCATCCGAACCGTCGCCGTGCCTGCTTGTTAAATGCACCGTAACAAGCGCATTGTGGTCTACGCCCGTGACCGTAGGTGTAGGTTGTTTGATATCCGCTCCGCTCTGCTTTTCTCCGCTGAAATACTTTGAAATATAGCAAGCATTTACTCCGTAACGCGGCGAACCGTCTACCGTCATAATCGGATCCGATACTTTTTGTCCACGCACTTCGCTTTTGCTTGTTTCCGAATGGTATTGAACGATTGACGGAGCAACTAAATTTTTCTTACAACTTGATACAACTGTACTTAAAGGGTCGTTACTGTCATTTACACGCGGCGCTTGCCCTATCCTTTCGCCATATCCAACAGGAACTATTGACGGGTTGATAAGATAATGGTGGTTCGCCGATGTCTGTGTTGTCATAGGCTTTTCGGGGTCTTGCGGCGTATTCTGATAATTCATTTCCATAATATACGGACGCGCATTTTTCAATACAAATTTGTCAAGTCCTCTCGCGATGCGGCGTTGCGTATTTATCGCTAAGTCTTTCTTACGCCCAAATATAGACGGACAGGGAATACTCCAATCGATACACTCCGCCGCCGTTCTGTACGGCTTCAACCCTTTGCCGTTGCCGTGCGTAGGCTTCGGAAAGACTATCGGCTGTCCGTCGTTTCTTGCGACGAGATAAAACCGTTTGCGTATCGTCGGCGCGCCGTAGTCGCACGCTTTAAGCGTTTTATAATCAACCTTATAGCCTAAGCCTTTCGCCAATTTGTCCGCTTGCACGCCGTTAGGGTCAAGCTTCAAAAACTCGCAAGCTTCGGCAAATGCGGGGTGGTCTTTCGCTATTCCGTTTGTCAGCATTGCGATAAATCCCTTAAAGGTTTCGCCCGCACATTTTGGGTCGGGATATAAATTGCCGTTTATTTCCATAACCGGACCCCACGTTTGTATCTCCTCAACGTTCTCCATGAAGATGCAACGCGGCGCAACGCTCGACATTGCCCATTTGAGTATTACCCACGACAGTCCGCGTATCTTCTTCTCAACGGGCTTGCCGCCTTTGGCTCTTGAAAAATGCTTGCAGTCGGGCGAAAACCACGCTATTCCGACGGGGCGACCGCCTGTCACCTTTTCCGGGTCGATTGCGAAAACGTCCTCTTGATAATGCTTAGTCAACGGGTGGTTTACTCCGTGCATAGCGATTGCGTCCGCGTCGTGATTGATTGCAATATCCACGGGGCGCCCGGTCGCAAGCTCTATGCCTACGGACGCGCCTCCGCCGCCCGCAAAGTTGTCGATAATGAGCTCTTTAAGCCAATTGTCTTGATAGCCTTTCATTAGTCATTCCTCCCAATCTCGTATTCAACGATTTTTTTAACGTAGGCGTTTATATCGTGCGGATTCGTTTGTCCTACTCTTTCAATAAGCGTTCCAAAAAGGTTTTTTGATATGGTTTCTAAATCGTAGGCATAGCCGTTCGCATGCAATGCTTCTAAAACTCTATCGACTACACCGGCATCCTTGTAGGTAACTTCGCAAATGAACCGAAAGTTGCTAAGCGAGTTCTGCACGTTCTCGTCCGCTTCACACGCATACGCGCTCGCGCCCTCGTTTTTATTAAAAATATTATTATTTAATTTAGCAGCTATATAATTTTCATTTACATTATCATTTTCATTAGGTTTCGGTTTGGTTTCGCTTAGGTTTTGTTTAGGTTTTATTTCGGTTTCCGTATCGTCGGAATTGCCGTTCTTTCCGCTTTCCTTTTGGTTTTCGTTCGCTTCCGTTTCGGTTTCGTTTTTCCGCGGTCTGCCACCCTTACAACCGTTCTCGTACTTAGCTTTGTTAGCTATAAGCTGAGGCTTGATAAGCAGAAATACCGCAAGCTCTATGCCGTCCAAATCGACCTCTATATTTTCAAACGCAAACTTAAATATAGCATCGTATATGTGCGCTTGGTTTTCCAACGGCAATACGCTTATAGCCTCGTAAAACGAGCCGTAAAACACAAAACTATTGCAAGTCAACTGTTTCCTTTTAGTCATTGTCCTGCTCCTTTTTCGCCTCTAAACACGTCTTTTTCGCACTCTTGCCTTTCGCCTGAATTTTAACCTTTTTAACCGTATAGCCGTTGTCAATTAAAATTGCGGCTACCAATTTACGTTCTTCTTTGTTGCTGATTTCGATTAGCATTTATCCCTCCTAAAACGGTAACTCCTCATCGTCTGCTCTTTCGAGCGCAAGTTCTTCTCTCGGTTCACTTTTCGGCTTAGGCTCTAAGAATTCCAGTTCGTCTGCGGTAACTTCCGTAACCGTCCTCTTTTCGCCGTTTGCGGTATCGTAGGTTCTTGTCGTTATTCGCCCGACTATTCCCACTCTATCGCCCTTGTTAAGGTATTTAACGGCAATCTCCGCCGTCTTCTTCCACGCCACTACGTTTATGTAATCAACGTGGTCGCCGTAACCGTTTATCGCTACCGTAAAGCTTGCGCGGCTGTTGCCATCGTTGGTAACAACGTCTTTCGTCAGTCGCCCGATAAGCATTGCTCTGTTCATTCTCTGCCTCCTAGATGTTTAATATTTGCTTGACTTTATTTCTCAAAATCTCAACGATAAGCGCGGGGCTCGTCGCTCTATCCACGAAATGGACGTGCAAGTTATATCGGCTCATAAATGCCAATAACGAGCCTTTATACGACGTTGCCGTTACGAGGGAATTGTACCGTCCGTTATGTACGTCTACCCAGCTCCCGCTCTCAATAACAAGGTGCTTTTCCGCACCCTTCATTTTTTCCAGTTCGTTCTCAAAGCGGTCGCGGTTCTTACCTAAATTACCCGCCAATTCTTCAAGAGAGTTTTTTCGCTCAACAAGAATTCCGTTGTCTTTGTCGAGGTTTAGATAAACGTCTTTCACTATCCCTAGGTTCTCGTTGCGCGGTATCATAACCGAATAATCTCCGCACGGTAAAGCACGTTCTTTGTAGGATAATTTTTTCTTATCCCAGTATTCGGTAATATGCCCGTTAGCCTGCTCCCTAGTGTCAATCAGATACACCAACGACCGCAATATTTGCCGCGCTTCGCTTTCCGTGTAATAATACAAATTAATCATTGTGGATAGCCTCTGCCTTGTCGCGTAAAACTTTTATAAGCTCGTTAGCCTCCGGTATATTCAAATCTTCTACCTTGGCTTTCTTAAACTTAATTTTGACCCACTTTAAAACGTTTTCTTCGCTCTGCTGTGCTTCCTGTGCGTAATACCATATATCGTTTATAATGTCCATATCTACATAGTTATTTGTTGCCTTAGATACAGATTGCGCGGGCGGTGTGGTATCAAAGTCTTGCGGTTTCAGCTCGGTTTTCTTCGCCGTGCCTTTCATTCCGTATTCGTATATAACTTCCTTATCCCCTTTTATCTGCAGCTTGCTTATTTCTCCATTGACGTAATCCAAAACCGTGACCTTAATGCTTTTATACTCTGGTTCCATCTTTCCCTTATCGTTCTTTTTCGTATGTCCATTTATATAAATATACGGTGCTGTGTAAAGCTCTCTACCAATTCCCCAGTTCACGCATGCACGCTTGAAGCTATCGGAAGCTTCCCCTTTTTCCTTTGCGGTGTTACTCTCTACGCCGCAATCGTCCTTCCATACCCACTCTTTCTTTTCATTGGACCAAATACCAACTGAGCAATACATATTGTCCTTAACTGCGTAATGCCTACGTTGCCAATTTTCAGCGCCGACAACTTCGTCAAGAAGTTCCATATCGACTCGCGCGTCTTTGTAAAGCAAAAGGCTAAATCCTTTTTCGCTACAAGTTCCAACTCGCGCATCTACTTCCTCTGCTTTTAATAACCTAAATTTCGTCATGCGTCCTCCTATTTAATAATTGAATAACACTACACTCAAACCTACTTTATCTGAATGTTATAATTGGTCTCTAACTTCGCGCCTTCGATTATCTCTCCGCCCTTTATCGCCGCCACTATTGCCTTTTTATCCGGTGCAACGGTTATCTTCTCGACCATAAAATCTTTGGGTAAAATACTCTCGTCGTAGACGGTCACGCTCTCGGACTTGCGGAAAGAAATCACATTCCTTGCGCTCTCAAACTTAGTTCGCCCGCTTGCTTGCATACAAACGCTTAGATAGTTCTTCAAGCTCTCCGCTTTACGCTCGGCTCTCTTGCGCCTTGCTTCAAGGTTCTTCTCCTCTTCCTTAATCGCCTTAGCGGTTGCGTTGAGGTCCTTTACATAGCTCGCTATGCTGTCTGCCTTTTCGTCGAAAGAAACGCTTAGATTTGACAAATAGGCACTTACCTTGTCCTCGTCTATTTCGCCCGTTTCTTCGTCGATACAAGCGGCGTTGAAGCCGTTTTCCAAAATCTCCGTCATTTCGTTGGAGAGTTCGTAAAGTGATTTCATATCTATTCCTCCAAAAGTTTTATAAAGTTCTTTATCCCTCTGCGGGCGCTTCCCAATATCTTTCCGGTTCCTGCCCAAAACTGCATTAACTGTCCGTCGCTTTTGCGATATGCATGTATATGCCCTATCATTTCGTTTTTAACGCAACACTCAATACCATGTTTGAAAAGTTGATCTAATGCGTAATCAATGCGCTTGGGCGTTTTCTCAACCCGTGTTTTATGCCGTTCTTTTGCGTATAGGTGGTATCCACCGTCGAAAGAATTACTCATTGCTTCCGTCCCTCCTTTTCCTTTTTGTCTTTTCTATAGCTAATTATTAACGCTATCAAAATGATGGAAAGGAGAAGTATTATTCCTTGTAAGCCTAAAAATAGGGCTATAAGCGTTGTGTAGTAGTTCATTGTTGCCCTTTCCCTACCCATTCCGCAAAATCGCTCTTGTCCTCGTCCGTGAACCGCTCTAGGGCGTTGTCTATCCGACTTTTATCCGTAGGCAAAGCGTATGCTTCTCTAACCGCCTTTAGGAGAATTGCAATTGTTTCTTCCTGGCTGAAAACATACTCCGTTAAAAGCGTGTATAAGTCATCCCCTGCGTACTTAACAACCGTTTCGAGGTCGTGGCATTTTTCTTTATAGCACTCCTCGTGGATGCCCTCGTTTTCGTCCGGGTTCGCCCAATCGCCGCAAATCGGGCACTCTACGGCTTCAACGAACGTCCCGCCGCAGGAGCAACTATCGTCAATTTCCGTCGTGTACCCGCTCATCATAGAATTGCCCGCAACCCTATCGTAGTAGGTGTGCGTGTCTAACTCTTCCCTTACTTCTCCGCAAGTATCGCAAATATACATATTTCAGTCCTCCTCTATTCTTTTAAAAACGCCTTGCGTATCGCTTCCCAATTAGGGTCAAAAACAAGCCCCCAATTGCTTAGTTCCTCTTTTGTCGGTTGCTCGTTGTATGTAACCTCGCCAATATATCGCTCGCCACGTCCGTATGTGTCATACGACACGAACCCTTTGGGTATACATCCGCCCGACGGTGGGCGATGTGTGCAAAAGTAACGATATTTACCTTTTGCCGCCAACCCCTTACAATAAATATCGTCATAGTTGCTCGCTACAATTTTCTTGCCGGCAATGCGCTTTGAGTAGCTCTCCGATGTGAAAAAGTACCAAGTGATACGATAAACGGGGTCGCCGTATTCGTCCGTGTCCCAAAACGCGTGAGCACGGTATTCGTAAGTGTGCTTGCAACTATCGTAAATTCGGTCGGGCGATGCTGGACTGTCATATGTAAATTCATACTCGTATTCATCGCTGCCAACGGAGGCTTTTATCTTTTCGACAATTGCTTTAATTTCGTCGGGTATGCCACTATCGGTACAGCAATCAACCGCTTTATACTCCTCCAAAAGACGATTAGCGGCTCTTGTTAATGCGCTTTTAGAAATACCGTTTACTTTGATTGGATACGCTTTATCAAAACTTTTTTCAATCATTGTTGGTTCGCCTCCTATCCTATAAGCGCATTTATACGCGCCATTCTGTCCACTTCTATCGCTTGCTTAACGATTTCGTAGTTGTCCTCGGTCAACTGGAACGCTACGCCACACAAGGACTGTAGATTGCCGCCGTTTACCCAAAATGCGCTGTCGGTTTCTCGGGTCAAATGGTTTACTACCGCCGTTCCGTGATAAAAATTGTAATCAAGTACGGATAACGGCTTGCGCTTCGCAAATTCCTCGAAAGTCGGAAAGTCTAAGGGTTTAACCTCTATCATTTCGTCACCTCATCTGGCATCCCGCCACAATATTTTGCAAGTGCAATTTTCGCGCCCTTAACCGTTTTATATGTCTTGATAAAATCAAGGGTATGAGTAACGCAATTCCTGCATCTTAGCGTTGCCGTTCCGTCGCGATGTTCAGTTACGCTGTAGGTCCCGCAATAATCTTTATAAAGCTTTTTCATTGATTGCCTCCTTGAACAATTTTCTAGATCGGCGCATATCATATTATGGAATATCCTGCGCCTTGCTTTTGGAATAAAAAAATTTATATAGTTTCCAACTTAGCCAATTCAGCCATGAGCTCTTGGCGGCGTTTCTCGGCTCTCTCAAACTTGGCAACTTTCCGCGCTTCCTCGGCGTACTCGGGATGAAACACGCGGCGCGCTTCGAGCTCAACTTCCATATTGTCCTCGGCACGAATAACCCGACCTTTGGATATAAGCTCCGCCTCGGTCATTGTGCTACCGTCTGCGAATACCGCTATTCCGATAAGATTGTGCTTTCTGCGCTTCATACCCTCTCCGTTTCTGCCTTTATATGCCGTCCGCTACGTTTTGGTTACTCTTCTGTACTGTCGATTAAGTCTTGAACCGCACATTTATATATTTGTGCGTACTTTACCAACAAATTAATTGAAGGTAATCTATGTCCTTTTTCGTGCATACAAATTGCACTTTCCCTTATTCCCATTCGTGAAGAAACCTCACGCAATGTTAAGTTATTTTTTATCCGAAATTCTCGAAGCTTTATCATAAAATACCTCTTTCACGTTATGTTAAGCATATTTTAATCTAGTCTTCACATTTTGTCAATAGATTTTTTGATATTTCTTTTCATTTTGTGAATTTTATATTTTTACCCTTTACTTCACAGCTCGTGAATATTATACTAATTGTGAAGTTTGGAGGTATTTATATATGAAAACAAGAATTAAAGAATTGCGTTTGCAAAATAAACTCACATTAAAAGAAGTCGGCGAGGCTGTAAATTTAGGTGAAAGCACTATTTCCCAATACGAAAGTGAAAAAAGGGAACCGTCTCTTGAAACCCTTATCGGTCTAGCCGATTTATTTGGTGTTTCAGTGGATTACTTGCTATGCAAAGATAATGTTTCAAATGTTTTCGCAACAATAATCCCGCGAAAAGGCGTGGAGCGAACATTAGTTAATTATTCTAATCAACGACAAGAATATGTAAGAATACCCGTTTTAGGCTCAATAAAAGCCGGCATCCCGCAAGAAGCTATCGAGGAAATTATTGATTTCGAAGATATCCCCGAATCATATACCACCGGCGGACGTGAATACTTTGCGTTGAAAATCAACGGCGACAGTATGGCTCCGCGTTATCAACATGGCGACATAATCATTGTTCGCAAGCAAGAAACTTGCGACAGCGGAAAGGATTGTGTAGTTTTAGTCAATGGGGATGAGGCAACTTTTAAACGGGTTATTAGACACCGCGGAGGAATAACGTTGCAACCGCTCAATCCAACATATCCACCAATGTATTACAACAATGAGGAAATCGAGACTAAACCCGTTAAAATTCTTGGTGTAGCGGTTGAATTAAGAACGCAAATTGTCTAGAAATGTCTTTAAGAATATTAGATAAAGCCGTGGATTTTAGAACAAGATTATTTAATGTAGAATAAAATAAATGACATCGTAAATTAAAATGATAATGAAAGCTGCCATCTATATCCGTGTATCAACACTTGAACAAGCAACCAAAGGTTATTCCCTCGACGCTCAACGCGATAAGCTTTTAGCCTACGCAAAAAGTCAAGGGTATGAGGTATATAACGTCTATACAGACGACGGATATTCGGCTAAGGACTTATACCGCCCTGCTATGGCGCAATTAATCGAGCATATTAAGCTAGGGCTTGTCAATATCGTCATCGTTTACAAACTCGACCGACTAATCCGTCGCGTGCGTGACGTACTAGAACTGCTTGACGACGTTTTCACCCCTCATAACGTTCAGCTTTTTTCTCTACACGAAAATATCGACGTATCATCACCTTTTGGCCGTGCCGCTCTTAAACTCAACGCAACCTTTTCCGAATTGGAAAGAGAAACTATCATTGACCGCATGATAATGGGAAAAGAACAAGCGGTAAAGCAAGGCAAATATCTCTGTCCGGGCAAGTCCGCTCCTTTTGCATACGTTCTCAACCCAATAACAAAGCGATTAGATATCGTCCCCGAGGAAGCGGAAATGGTAGTTAAACTCTTTGACTTATACATTCAAGGATACTCGTTCCGCAAGCTCCAAGATTACGCTTCGGCAAATTTTAACCACCCCTACTTTAATAATCCCATGTCATGCAAGCCGATTATTAAACGCTCCATGTATTCGGGATATTTCACATATAAAGGCGAACTGTATAAAGGTACGAATTACGACCCGATCATATCATATGAAACGTATCAAAGAGCCAACGCGCAACTGGAAAACAACAAAACCATTCGCAACCATGACAGCTCACCTTATCTATTGACGGGGCTTGTATACTGCGCACAATGCGGCAACCGCTACGTTGGAAAAATGTATAAGCATAATGACGGACCGAAAGAATATGTCTATCGTGCCTACGGTTGCGCCGCTCGTGTTAAGCGTGATAAAAATTACCACCCTGCCAAGTGCGCTAATTTGATTTATACTGCAGACGATTTTGAAAAACAGATAATCGAAAACTATGTAAAACGGCTTGAATTCACAAGCTTCGTCGCTGGCAAGTACGTTAGTGGAATCGTCGAAAATATCCGTATGGAAATTGCCAACTTAAAAGCTCGCAAGGAAAAGCTCCTCGACCTCTATTTATCGGAAATTTTCTCAAAACAGGACTTCCTTAACAAAGTATCCGAGATTGACAAACAAATAGAAAAAAACGAGAAAATATTAGCCGAGGAAGAAGAAAAAATAAAGGATACTCCGACCCTTACTATTGATTACATAAAAGAGCAACACTCGCGTTTCGACGAGCTCTCTCATGCGGATAAACGCAAATTGTTAAATATTCTAATTGATAAAATTATTTTGGACGGCGACAAATTTGTCGTAAAATTTAAAGTTAAGTAACTTTTTAACATTTTTATTTTAATGCTTTAATGAAGCGGCGGTTTACGTAAAGCTTCAAGGCAGCAACAACTACCCTATCGTGTTCGGGCAGCTTACTAAATGCGACGGCGCGTTTTTGGTCGGGCGCAACCCCGAGCCGAATTTCAAGTGGAAGGACGTCGCCGGAAAAGAGATAATCGGCGGCAGAAAAGGCGGTATGCCCGCTATGAGTTTGGAACACGCCTTGCGTAAAAACGGACTTACCATCGGCGCGGACGTAGACTTAAACTACGACGTTCAGTTCGATTTGATAACCGCGGCGTTCGAAAGCGGCACGGGCGACTACTGCACCATGTTCGAACCGAACGCGAGCCAGTACGAAGCGTCGGGCAAAGGCTACGTCATTTCGAGCATCGGCACGGCGGCGGGCGATATCCCCTACACCTGCTTTATGGCGACCAAGGACTACGTTAAAAACAATCCCGAAAAGGTCGAAAACTTCATGAAAGCGATAATAAAAGCTATCGACTTCGTCACAAACGGCAACGACGCGGAAATCGCGGACGCGTTAGCTGAAAGCTTCCCGACTACAGATAAGGAAATGCTCATAAAATCGGTTGCGAACTACAAGGCAATCAACGCCTACATGACCAACCCGATCATGACGCAAGCGAACTTCGACAACATGATGGAAATCTTAGAGGAAAGCGGCACTATCGACAGACGCATCGCTTTCGAAGACCTCATCGACAACTCTATCGTAGAAAAAATCTTAAATAACAAATAAACTTAACTAAAAGGAGAAATTATGATACTGCAATTAAAAGACGTATCCTTCACCTATCACAGCAAGGATACCGAG
>CAYVEU010000045.1:0-13472 GCA_964450015.1 uncultured Christensenella sp.
GTTATCGATAGATTTATAGGCTTTGCCGTGTTTCCGTGGGAAATTGCCGTTATAGCGGCAGCTTGCGTGGCGGCGTATTCGCTTATTTACGTTTTGGGCGCGGTGTTCAGGCGGAGAAAGGATTCTATCGAACGAAATACGTATTAAACTTCCGCGCAAGTCGGACTCACAAAGAAGAAAAACGGTCCGTCTTTCTTGATTTAAAGAATAGGATAAAGTTTTATACTTAATCGGCTTTCCGAGGCTTACGCTCTCAGACTCCATGTGGGTAAAAAGTGAAAAGTCCCCAAATTTTACTTAAAATATCCGCTTTTTAGGTTAAAACAATACATTAAATAGAAATTGCAACTTCTTTACGCCGGACCTCATTCGGGGACGTAAAGCGCGCAAGTTTGTACGCTCCTCAACGTTTTCTAGCGGTCATTTGACAAACCTTTTGCACGGCGATAACCAGCGGCGGCGTTAATAGGGTGCAAACGACCGCTTCCAAAATAGAATTGGTAAGTAAAATGCCCGCGAGCCACGGGAAGCCGATAGCCGACCCGCCGCTACCCAATGGGCGGCCGTAGTAAAAGAGCATTATCATTCCGAGCACGCCTACTGTGTTGGTCAGAACGCCGCAAAACGCGCCGACGCCGTTTGCGACGAGGGCTGGAATTTTCGGAAACAGCTTACAAATACCGCGTATCGAGTAATAAGAAGCCACGCCGATAAGGATTCGGGGCAATACGCTTATCATGGGGTTGTAGAAAGCGAAACTCAAAACGCTGGGACGAATAAGCTGTCCGACGAGGGAAATTATTCCGAAGAAGAGCCCCGTTATCATTCCGTTTACAACTCCCAGCGTTTCCGCGGAAATTATTATCGCGATTATCGGGATTACGGCAAGGCTTAAAATTCCTATTTGAATAGGGAACGCCACGAAAATAAGCACTAACGCGCAAAGAACCGCGTTAATGGTAATAATTTGACTTTTCGAGTAGTTTTTCCAACTCATTCCGTGCACGTTTGCGGGCGTAGATTTCAATATTCCAACCTCATATCGTAGTTTTTAATATTTTACTATTTACGTTTCGTTAAGTCAACTTATAATCGCGATTAAAATTTAGATAAATCTGAAAATGTCAAGAGTAAATGCGAATGAATTTGTTTAGAAAGGGAATTTTTGTATAATAATGAACAGCAAATCCCCTCTACTGCCCGAATTCGGGTAGTAGAGGGGATTTTATAACGTAATTTACAAGAAAATTGATACCGTTAATTCGCTACGTCATTTGACGACGTAGATTGACCCTTGTTATTCGCTCTGATTGTTGGCGCAGCTTGATAGCTCCGGTGCAATTAAACTGCTTGAAGAAACTCATTAAACAACTCATCGGACGAGGCGTAACCGAGAACACGGCGAGGATAATTGTTTACCCACTGTTCTATGTGCAGTACGTCATCGTCCGAAAGTTTGGATAAATCATACCCCTTAGGAACTAAACGCCGTACTTCTCGATTTAAGCGTTCATTCGTTCCACGCTCATAAGCGGAATAAGGGTGACAATAAAATATCTTTGTACGCTTGCCGCCGTAGCGTGAACGCTCCATGTCCTTGAAAGCGGAGAACTCCGAGCCGTTGTCAACTGTTATAGACTTAAATACTTTTCGGAAATTCTTTCCAAAACGCCGTTCCAATACGTTTAGACAGTGTATGACACTGTCTGCCTTTTGGTTTGGCATTTTGAAAATGATTTCCTTGCGTGTAAGGCGTTCGGATAGCATTAAAAGCGTTGTCTTTGTAGGGCCGCACACACAGTCCATTTCCCAATGTCCGAACGAATTGCGCTCCGCTATTTCATTCGGACGTTGTTCAATGCTTATCCCTTTGGGCGCACGTGCGGCCTTAATCTTGCGATTTTTCTTTTTGTGCCTACAACTCATCGGAAGATGTTTCAATTCAAGTCGATAGAATACGCCTTTTTCTATGTAGCTGTACAGCGTGTTCACACAGATAGACGTATTAAAGTCAAGCTGTTTATGCTTTATCTCTCCGAGAACAGCAGAGGGAGAGAGCTTGTCATCACAAATACGTTTTTCTATATATTCAGCAAGTCGGTAATCTGCGCCGAGCTTTATCCGTGCGCCCTTAGCCGCCAAATTCGCACGATAGTTTTCTTCGGCAATATCCGGAGAGTATCTATCTTCGGATATCCACGTTGCGCCGTCTAAATGCTCGTAGCGGCCACGTTTGACCTCTCTATATATCGTAGAGATATGTACGCCGAGATGTTCGGCAATTTCCTTAATCGGCATATTGATTTTCAAATAGTTTTCAATGCAAAGCCTTTGAGTCCAACTCAAATGCTTATACTTCTTACGTTCCATTTATTTTACCCCTTTGCAACGTAATTTATCGTTAGAATATATCCCCCTTCGTTGACGGATATATTCGCTTGTACTACCTTTTCTAAACAAAAAAGGAGGTTATTTGCCATGAGCTTATACGAAATACTAAGTCTATCATTGACCGTGATTGCTATCTTAGTTGACGTACTCTTAAATAAAGACAAATAACGCTCCCTTTTGACTTAGGGTAGCACAATACGACATATCTGTCAACTGCCCGAGGCTAAGCCTCTTTTACCTCTCTTTGGAAGAGCCACCCCTGTCCAAGGATATATTCTTACAGCTATTATAGTAAGACCTCTACAAGCGTTCATTTGGCGTTTGTTAAGGGCAAAAAACTTTTCGGCATAATGCGGTAGCTTATACGAAAACTGTTTTGCTTATTCCTTAACGAACGCCATTTTTTGCTGTCTTTCTGCCTTGCCGAAAGCAACTCAAAAAGATAGTCCATTTCAGGATTGCTTACGGTTTCAAGATTATACAGCAAAAAAACAATCACTTATTTTATCGGTAGATATGGTTTTGTTTTTTACCTCTGCAATCTAAAAAGATAGCCCTTTGAGCGGGAAAGTGTCTATTCGCTTGTATAGATTTTTACTTTTATCCCATTTTTTGAGAAAACAAAAAGGCTGGGCGCCTGCTAAATCGCCTGTACGCCCAGCCGTTATTTTGTTTTCTACGTAAAATCGTGAATAAAGAACAAAATCATTGATACCGTTTGTTGACCGAGCTCGTTGACCAGGCTTGTTGACTTCGATGTTTGACCCCTGTCATTCGCTCTGATTGTTGGCGCAGCTTATTGCCATTTTTTGGAAATTGTGCTATAATCCGCATATCATCATCTACAAGGGGTTGAATATGGAAGAAAAGCACATCTGCCCAATTTGTGGCAAGCCGACAAGCAACTATTATGGAACTTACAGAAAGGACGGACTTTGTGCCGAACACGGCAAACAAGCAAAAGCGAAAGAGATTATGCAGTGTCCCGACTGTGGCAAATGGCATAAGTCCGATGAAGATTGCGCATGCAAAAATACAATACTTCCCGAGATAGCAGAAAACGACCTAAATTGCATTATTTGCGGAAAACCTTCCAATGGAAAACATTTTTGTTACAACTGTTGGTTAAAATATAAAGACAAGTCAATAGACATAAGAATAACCAACTGCAACTCGACGCAAATACTTGATGAATACGGCACAAGAAGAAAAAAAGCAAAGGACGGAAGATTCGTTCGTAGCCTATCGGAAAAAATCATCATCGATTACTTTTTCGATAACTTCATAAGAGTAGTATACGAAAAAACTATACCTTATGTAAACGAAAAAGGGGAAGATAAGGAACTGCACCCAGATTTTTACTTAACAGATTACGATTTATATATTGAGTTTAATGGATTAACCGATAAAGCATATTTGAGAAAGAAAGAATATGCAAATGCAATCTACAAGCAAAAAGGCTTAAAAGTCGAAATACTCGAAAACGATGACACCGACGATATAGAAAAAACAATGCAACGATTACTCAGCAAATATAAAAAGAACAATTAAAATAAGGGAGCTGTTTTGCTCCCTTATTTTATTCACTTTTTCACTATAAAATTAACAGGCCGACCGTTTTCACGCTTTACGCTCGCATAAACACGTTTCCGCTCATCTTTGGATAATATTCGACCACAGTTATTTTGAGACCAAATAACACTCTTGTGATATCCTCTTCGGATATTAAATATCCTGCCTTTTTCGGGTGAAGTGGATACCCATTTTCTTTCGTTCATATCAGCCAAAGTACTGTGCCTATTATTAGAAGCAATCACATTGTTTTTCTTTGCCATATATGTATTCCTTTCCCCTTAACGCTGGGGGCAACGTATTTTTTTGAATAATTGACTTTATCGTTGTTAGACGATATACTGTAAACACACACAAAGGAGATAAATGATTATGCTAAACAAATTTTGTCCTCTACGTTCTAATGCAACGGCACAAGTGCCATGTGACCGAAATTGCGAATGGGCACTCAAAGACGGCGTACAATGGACCTGCGCTGTTGCAGTGCTTGCAGAAAACGTTGGTGATGTTCAACAAACGCTTATAGACTTAATTCCCACAGACAAGAATTAAGCCTTTGGTATGTTTTCGGTTGCCTTTTGTTCTTCGATTGATTTAATTGCTTTACAACTGCGCACCTCAGAACATTTCATTTCGTCTTCATCGTAATAATCGATAAAAACTCGAACACGACATATCGTTCCTTTGGGTATGTCTTCTTTTTTCATATAAATTTCTTGCATAGTTATTTCCTTTTCCCTTATCCCTGGGAGCAAGGTATTTTTTAATTTAATTGATACCGTTTATTCGCTACGTTGTTTGACTGCGCAAGCTGACGAAGGATATTGACTTCGATGTTTGACCCCTGTTATTCGCTCTGATTGTTGGCGCAACTTGATAGCTCCGGTGCTACTAAGCGGCATTTTGCTTCATATATTCAAATATCGTTTCTACGTTCTTAACGTAGTCATCTTGCTTTATTTTGCCTTTGCTTGCACGATTGCTTAGATAGTCAAGCAAGTCGGGAATAGATGTTTCCGAAGGTGCTTTCATTGCCGATGCACGCCATAGGCTTTCACAAAAAGCCGTATCGGACAGCTTTTTTGCAGAATGTTCATCGTACAAAACAGAATACAAATCGTCCAAAGAATGATATTTCAGCTTTGACACAGCTCCGTCCTGTATAAAGCAGAAATCGTATGTTTTCGGATAGCTTTCGACTATCGGAACAGGAGTACGGCGTAGTCCTTTCATTTCGTTGAAATTAAAGCTGTTTTGCTTATCCATTTCGCCAAATCCCGAATGTATATCTGCATATTCGGGCAAGTCATCAAAGCCCAGTTTAGAGCGCAACGCCTTTTCACGATAGAAATCGGCGTAGCAGTCCGTAGCAAAGCGATTAGACCGATTTTTCTTGAACATAATGTAATAAGTCCGTTCCTTGATTTTGCCGTCCTGTCTGCCGGATTCTACTTCCATATCAAGTTTTTTGTAGCCGAACTGATTATACGTTCGCACGTAGTAATTGTGAAAAGCCGTAACGAACGTCTTAAAAGCGTACATAAACAAAGAGTTATCGCCACGCTTAAAGCGGTATTTGACGTAGAATGAACGGAATTTATCGTATATCCAATCGTGGAATACACGTTCCAAATGGAAACACGGCATTGCAAGGCGAGTTTCCGAAGCCTCTGCGATATATATAAGCTCCGACAATTCGCGCACCTTAGAAGCAAGAGTATCGGGACGTTGCTCATCGGAAAAGACCTTTATAAACGGCACGAATGCGAGAGTTGATGAGTGACGGCACATCGACAGCCACTTTTCAAAGAAGTCGTTCAGCCTATTACACGTAGGCGCATTTCTATCAAGTCCGTTCGTATCGTATTGATTGCCACGTTCTTTGCCGAACTCCGTCATACAAACTATGCCGAACTCGAATGCGTCCGCATTCGGATTGTTTTCGATAATAGTCTTTCCGAGCCTTAAACTATCGTAATCGATGATATGAGCGTGACGTGAATAGCAGTCGATATATCGAGGGTCTCTGCGGAAGAAATCTCCGTCCCATAGAGGAAAATTGCCGAGGTCGTCCAAAATCATATCCGAACGAATACTGTAATTGCTTACAAGCAAGCTACTGCGGATTATGTACATAAAGTACATACAGGCGTATTCGCAAATAATATCCCATATCGAGGAAACCGCCAATCCATCGTTGTACTCCGTTGGATAGCGGTTGTAGTCATATCCGAAGAAGAAGTCTTTTTCGGATATGCCGGCATACTTACTCAAATGGCGATAAATAGACTTTGATAATTTGCTGTCGGGGTGTTTGGCTATCTTTGCAAAACAATATCGGATATGCTTGACGTAGCGTTCGCAATTAGCAAGGTTATATATCCGATGATACCGCATTCCGAATTTAATGCACCTTTCAAGGTTTATCCAAGGGAAGTACGGGAACTTCAAATCGTATTCGATTATCTTTTCAAGTAGCATATCACGGAATATAACTTCCTGCGAAAGAGCCATATCCGTTAATGTGGTCGTCTTGCCTGTTCCCATTGTGGCGTACAACATAGACAGTATCGGACGTTCGTTTATAAAGCCCTTATTCATATTCTCCATATGCTCAAGCTCTTTGAAACCCTTTCTGCGCCGCAACCAATGGAACACGGCAAGTCCTATCACAACCCATACAGGCACAGGGATAAAGTGTATCATCGGCAGTAAGTCATATAAAAATTTGTAAACTTGGCCATAAAGCCCGACAACGTCCAACGACATTGAGAAATAGAAATAATACGCAAAACATTCAATCACTATTGTAAAGAGATTGAATGCAAAAGCGAATATGACGAGCCACAAAGACAAATACGATTTATTTTCTCGCACAAACTCGATAAAACCTTTCGTCCATGCTTTGGCAGGGCGATACGTCTTATCGGATATGCGCTTGAATATCTGCAAGGGCTTAGAATCCACGTTGTAGTTGTTATTCGGCTTATTCAGAAAGTGTAGGAACAATACCACAGCTACAACCAACACAGGAATGACGATGACAAGCCATTGAGTGCTTGTCAAAATGCCTTTACCCGTGCCGGTTAGATATTCAAGGAAGTTTGCGCTATTGCCGAACTCTTGCCAATAAGTAACGAATGCCGTCTTAAAGCCTTCCCACGTTTCGGGGAAATCAAAGGCAAAACCCAACGGCATTTTAGAAAAAGCCGTCACGGACGGAGCTATAACCTTTTTAGAGCCGAACAACGTCAATATGGAAGCGCCGAAACTTCGTCCGAAGTCACGGCAAGCCTCAATAAAACGTCCGAAAGAGTAAGGGAAAGCGAAAAAGGCAATGCAAATCACGGCAAGCGTAATGCACACGCATATTAAATGCCGATAATCAAGAGATATGTATTTTTGCTTAACCAGGTCAAGTTTTCTCGTCATACCTTTTCTCCGATGAAAACCATATAGCCGATGAGAAAAGCCACACCGACCAAAAAGATGATTATTAAAGCCGTTTTCAATCTATCTTTCATTTAGCCACCGATTAAACCCGACAATACGTTGTTAATTGCATTCCCGGCAGAAAAAATGCCGTATAAAACTAATCCGACAAGAACTAACCCAATTATGATAAATAATGCCTTGACGATTGCTACGCCGTGCTTCGCAATCTTGCCGGCATTATGTATCTTTTCCGAACGCTTACGCTTTTCTCTCTCTGTCATAATCTACCTTTTTACAATAATTTAATTGATACCGTTTTTTCGCTACGTTGTTTGACCCCTGTCATTCGCTCAGAACGTTGGCGCAGCTTACTAACGTCGACGTCGTTTCTTATACGACTTTGACTGTTTTTTACTGCCACCAAAGAGCCACGCTATAAAGCGGAAGGGGGCAGTTATTATCGACCAAATGAGCTTACAAATGAATTTCAAAAAATCGCCTACGGGCTTAATAAGAACCACAATCGCAATGACAATAGCGACAAACAGTATAAGGGCGACAATACCTAAAATCATTTTGAGCATATCCGACATCTCAACAATCGTTTCGGTTGTGTTTATCGGATTTGTCGAGCCTGTCTGCATATTATCTATAACGCCGAGATTATACGGCTTGCCATTGTATACGAACTTTAAGCGAAGTATTGAAACGTCGCCAACACGAACAGCTCGTTCCCACGTAGCCCCGCCTGCTCCACCACCAAAGCCGTATTCCGTTTCAGTAAAACGTAATACCCATTGCTTATCTTCCAATGCCTTAATTCCGTCATCGGTGATTTTATTTACAACACTTACGTCCAACAAAACACCGGCATAAACGTTTTGCTTGAAGTCCACTTCCGATTTAAATTGCTCAACTGTTTCTATCCTATCCCATTGATACGTTCCAGCAAACCAACCATTGCCGGTATAATCTACGTGGTTTATTGATTTAGGATAGGCATAATCACTTTGTTTTTCACCGAACGTCTCATTATTTATTCCTAAACCGGTTGTTTGACTGTATGTCTGATACGTATAATACACGTCGGCTTCAAGCAACTCATCAATAGGTCTATCCGTGCTAAATGCCACGAAATGGCTATCACAAGCCGTTGGATTAAGTTTGAAGCCGTCGCTGTAACGGACAAAACCAACAAATTTATCCGTTATTTCTATCGTTTCTATAACCTTGCACTCAATATACGAATTTCCGTTAATCTCTCCAAGTTCCCACGCTTTGGACACGCTGAACGGCACAGCACCAACTGTTTGGTCGAAATCGACTTCATCATCTATCCCAGTTGCAAACGGACGAAGTATCGAATATATCTCGTAGTGCCTAACTTCATCGGAAGACACTTCAAAGTCATTAACTTTATACTTATACAGCGTGCCGGAATGATTGCAATATGTAAGCGAATAGATATTCGGCGCAATACTGTCATTCACGGTTAATGACATCGATATATAGTTAGACCGAAAATCTTGACTTGTTGCCGGTTGATAGACGTACAACAGCAATTCCTTGTCCTTGCTCTCTGCAATCGTAATGATTTGCAAGCTATAATCTTTTTGATTGGACGGATAGTTATCGGCACTGAACGTCGGATCCAATGACAAGTCATCGAGGACGTTCGAGGCCGATACAGTTTCCGCCGCAAATGTAATCTGCATAGGTGCAGAACACATTAAAAAGAGTATCGCTGCAAGCAAAACGATACTTAGGACGATTTTGATATTTGCAATACTCTTTTTAGTGTTCATAAGCGATTATCTGCAATGAAGTTCGGGGAACGGCGCAGGATTCTGCCAATACATACGTATGTACTTAACATCATCAGCAAATGCACTTCTCGAAATATTCCAATACTTCAAACCTAACGAAGATACAAAAGATACAGAAGCAACATCATTAGGTTTAATAGAGCCCACGTAATTTTTCTCTGAATCGTAACAAGCAAGCAAACAACCGCCAGCCCAAGAACTATTCGGTGCATCCTTGAAATACAAGCAATCTTTATAAGCGGATATATCGACAAATTCACAAGTAACGACTTGTTTATACTTTGTTACACTTTCGTCATTATCAGTCAATACACCTTCTTTAAGATACTTGTCTTGATAACAAAAATCGAACAGATTTTCCGTATAATTCTTGAAACCCTGTTCACGGTTGACACTGATGTTAAGTTGCTTTGCATACTTGACGATTTCCAATGACGTTACTTTGTCATCGTCGTTGGGCGTAATGACGATACGCACGTACTTTGCAAAGAATGGCATTGCTTCTTCAACAAACGTTCCTGTCAGTCTGCCGGTTGTATGAACAAACTCATTGTTTTGGTCGTAGAAATACAACTGATAGGAAATTGTGCTGTCGAAGTCAAGATAACAATTAAGACCTTGACACTCGATAGGCTTCTTCGTGTATATGCTTGCGTTCGTGGACATATAGTTGCCTGCGCTATCCAATCCGCCGACTTCGTACATTCCGATATAGGACAAATCCTTCGTGTCGTACTTGTCGGATTGAGTCCAGGCAACTACGCCGGCCACTCCGCCAAGAACTACGAGGCACAGCACCACGACAAGTATGATTTTTGATGTTTTGCTTATTTTTTTACTCATATAAACTCCTTCGCCCAATGTAGGGCATATTTATTTTTTGATACCATTTTTTCACTCAGAACATTGACCCCTGTATTTCGCTACGTTATCCCCAAGATAACGCCATTGCGTTTGCTACGCCGACAAATGTTTTACTACGATTTTTCTGTCGGTACTTTCCAAACGAATTTTTGAAAAGAGGGTACGTCTGGAACGTGTACATAGGTTCAACAACATTCGTCGGGCAAAGCAAAGGTAAACCTTTTATCCAAAGATAAGTTTTCTTCGATACAGGAACTCCGAAATAATATGGTTCGACACTCTGAGTGAAATTAGGTAAATTAAACATCTTCATCGGAACGGGATTTTCAATCACGATTTTATCGCAATCGGCTGTCCAAATCGCACGGAAGAAGTCGGCAGCTTGTTGACCCTTGTCAAAACGTTCTTTGTTAAACTCGCCGTTTTTATACAAGTTTGCCGCTCCCGCTTTGGACAGATATGTACAGGGCGGAAATGCGATTATCATATCCCAGCGATTTACAGTGTGTAATTCGGCATTACAGGTACGAAACGAGCAGTTGCCGTTTAGCAACGGCCTTACGTCCTCCCAAATATGCCATTCAGGATGACCGCCGGAGCAGAACTCCAAATCGCACGAATACGCTTCGTGACCTTTGTCACGAAACGCCATACACACTCTTTGAGACTCTTCACACGCAACAAGTATTTTCATTCTGCACCTCGATTATCTGCGTTTATATCGGACATAGACATTTGCTCGAAAATCAATTTTTCTTCGCAAATCTTTCCGAATAGCGAACCGAAGTCCGTTTTCTTGCTATCGTTGGCGACAATCCTCGGAATGTCATTCTTGAACATTCTAAATGCGCCATAAGGCTTGCCGTTTTCGTCAATCGTATCGTAAATTTTTATCTCGTCAGCTGTGACTTCGATATAGCACGATATACGGCGATATAACTGTGTAAGAGGTTCAGTATAATCGCTCTTATGCTTGCTATACCAATACCAAAGCGGCTTAGGAGTAGTGATAACTATCATTTCGCCGTTGAACACCTTGTTTACAAAGCGTGACCGCACAGACGATGACGTGTTGTTGTCAAGGATTTTGAGCAAGTCTGCAAGCTCAAAAGCGTCATCACGTAAGTCATCGAGGATGATTGCTTTTTGTCCTAAATAGTCTTGAAAAACGTCGTTGCTTGCGGACGAAATGCAAAAATCATAGTTTAACTGCTTTAACATTTTCTTTGCATAAAATGTCTTGCCTGTTCCTGCACGTCCGCAAACAAATACGACTTCAATTTTTCTATCCGTTTTAAGTGTCATTGCTTGACACTGTATTTTCCAAAGTTTTTCAAGTCGAGTAAAAGCCGACGGCTTTTCTCCGACAGGGAGACTGTTCACATACTCCAACATTTGAGCGTAGGAGTAATGCTCAAAATCTCCGACAATCTTTTCAGTGGCAACAGCATTGCCATAGTCGAAATTTGATATAACTTCCGACGGGTCATACTGATGTTTGTCTTTTTGAGTATCGTTGCCGTGAATAAGGTACAAAAGCATATCCGCTTTTCTACCTTTGACACGATTGACATACTGCGATTCGACACCGAACCATTTCGCCACCATTTCCGTATCACACGAACTTTTTCCAAAATTTAGATAGATATGGTAGTGTGGGCCTGTATCGTCTTTGGTGTGATGAATGTATGCCCACTCTTTAATTGTCGTGTGTTCTTTTATCACACGTTGAATATCGCATTTCAGATATTCGTCATATTGCATTATTTCGCAATGCCGTAACTGCATATTTTTTACCCCTTTGCAACTTATCAGCATTAAGTGCTTTGACACCTTGTTTTTATACGTTTTATACGTTTTATACACGCCGCCTGGACAAGCCCCAGGCGGCGACACGAGTTTGCTTTTAATACTTTGTATTAAGGAACTGATTTTCATTGCTTGTTTTATACCTTTTATACGTTTTATACGTTGTTTAATCAACGTGAGCAGATTTGCACATTATCATACCTTAGAAAGGCAAATCGGGTTTGGACGAATCTCCGTCCGATGAACCATTAGTCGCAGACTTATTCTCTTTTTGAGGAAACTCGCTTGCAAATGCTTTCATCACTTCACGTCTGCTGACGTATTTGTCGTCTTTGCCTGTTTCCTTATCCTTGAAGTAAGTCACCTCGACGGGAATGAGGGCATCTCCACATTGCACGTAAAAACGTGTTGCTTGTCTTTCGACATTGTCTTTGTCGATGTACTTCGACGTCTTCTTGAAAAGTTTTACTTCCATTTTGATTCTCCTTTGGCTATCCGCCACATAAAAATTATTATTTATACCAAGCCTATACGGCATAAGTATCAAGGGGTGGAGTGCCTTTCGACACTCCAAGAAGAAACGTATAAAAAAAGTGCAATGTCTCTTCGCACTTAATGTTAAATCTTACAAAATTTAGATAAATCCACGTTTATTGTTGTCAAAATCTACCATATATAGTATAATATATTTAATTGTATACAATAGGCGGTTATTATGGTTAAAAAGATTGCTACAATTCTCATTTTCGTGCTTGTAATAGGCGGTATTTGCGCGGCGTTGATTGCATGCAAAGACGGAGTGAAGATACAGGAGGACTATATCAGGCTTGCGGATATAAAATTCCCCGAGAAACTCGATACGGAAAATCTTTTCGGACTGTTCTTTATCAATCCGGACGGGTCGGTCACTAATTCCCAAGAGGAATTGAGTAAAATAAATTACGACCCCGACAAGCCGCTCGTGATTTTCGTTCACGGTATGCAGTGGGGTTACGGATATCACAGCTACGATGATTTTGCCAACAAGCAGGGCGTGCTTGACGCAGGCTATAACTACGGAGTTTTTATTTGGAGCCAGCCTGCGGATACCGATTTGCCTTGGCCGCTTGCCATAAGCAAGAAACTTTGGGGTAGAGAGAACGGTGAATTTACCTTTGCGGACGAAAACGGAGAACAAGTAAGGGAAACCGAGGATACCATACCGTACAGTATCGTAGAGTGCTTCGTCGCCTACTATATGGATTTTATGAACAGAGCCGGCTTTAACGGCAAAGAAATCATCTTTACCGGACACAGCTTGGGCGGGAACACTATGTCGGGGATTTGCAGTTATATGCTCACGAAAGCGAAACAAGGCAAGCTGAGAAAGGATTTTCTACCCGATAGAATAGTTATTTTCGACGCATATTGGGAGGGGCAGGAAGACGCCACGTATGCCGATTGGCTGGGAGAAACTATCGGTGAAGAGGGGGTTTTCGGACGGACGAAGGAGATGATAGACCTTGCGCAGGAGTTCGGCATAGTTACCGAATACGTCGAAAGCAGCATGATAACCCGACTGGTAGACCTTTGGAC
>CAYVEU010000046.1:0-13324 GCA_964450015.1 uncultured Christensenella sp.
ATGAAAAAAACGGTAATAGTCGGCGTAAGCGGCGGAATCGCCGCTTACAAGTCCTGCGAAGTAGTGAGCTCGCTAAAAAAGCTCGGATACGGCGTGAAAGTTATTATGACTAAAAATGCGACGGAGTTCGTCGCGCCGCTTACTTTCGAAACGCTGTCAAACAACGCAGTCGCCACCGATACTTTTGCGGAGAAGCCCCGATACGAGGTCGAACATATAACGCTTGCCAAAGAGGCGAGCGCTTTTATAATTGCGCCTGCGACGGCAAACGTCATAGCCAAAATTGCCGAAGGGATAGCCGACGATATGCTGACTACCGTTTTTGCGGCGTTTACGGGGATAAAAATAATTTGCCCCGCAATGAACGTCAATATGTACGAAAACGAGGCAAATCAACGAAATTTGGAGATTTTAAAGTCGCGCGGAGTGCATATAGTCGAGCCAAACATTGGGTTCCTTGCATGCGGGGATATAGGCAAAGGCAGGATGGCCGAGCCCAAAGAGATAGTGGCGGCGGCCGACGGACTTTTGACGCCCGTTGCCGATTGCCGCAACAGAGTTTTTTTGATTACCGCGGGAGCCACGGTAGAGGACATCGATAAAGTCAGGTTTATAAGCAATTATTCGTCGGGCAAAATGGGTTTAAGTTTAGCCGAAGCCGTGACGGAACGCGGCGGAAAAGTTATTTACGTCGTGGGAAAGACCTCGGTAGACCACCCCAAAAATTGCGAAATAAAGGAAGTCAAATCCACAATAGACATGTATAACGCCGTTATGGAGAATATGGAAAGAGCGGACGTTATAATTATGGCGGCGGCACCGGCCGACTACCGCGTAAAGGAAAGGTTTGACAATAAAATAAAATCCGAAAGTCTTACTTTGGAGCTTGTAAAAAATCCCGATATAGCCAAGGCGGTCGGGGAGAAAAAAGGGAATAAAATTTTAGTGGCGTTTGCGGCGGAGACGGAAGAGCTTTTGGGAAACGCGCAAGCGAAGTTAATAAAAAAGAACGCGGATATTATAGTCGCCAACGACGTAACGGCTGAGGGCGCGGGGTTTGGGACGGATACGAATATCGCAACGCTTATTTACGCGGACGGCAGGATGGAAAGCTTGCCTATTATGGAAAAAAGCCTGCTCGCGCATTGCGTTATCGACGGAATAAATAATTTATGATTTACGAGGTTATCGTTGATATTTCAAGCGGCGAGGTAGACAGGGTTTTCGACTACTCGTCGGACGATTTTTTCGAAACGGGCAGTCGCGTAAGAGTACCTTTCGGCAACAGATACGCCGAGGGGTTTATTATCGGAACGAAAGAAAAAACGACGGTAAAAACCAAAGAGATTATTTCCAAAGAAGACGATTTTAGCGCGATTATTCCGGAAATGATAGATTTAGCCAAGCACCTGAAAGCGCACAATAATTTGCGTCTTATAGACAGCTTACGGCTTTGTATCCCAACGAAACTTCGCGGAAGCAACGTAAGAACGTTGACGAAGAACTTTATTACGCTCGACGTCGATAAGGAAATTGCGCTGTCCCAACTCAAAAAAAATTCCGCAAAGCAGATAGCTGCGGTCGAAAGACTTGCGGAGGGGGGCGAATACGAAAGCGTATTGAACGCCGATTTCGGCGCGTCCGCAATAAAAGCTCTTTTGGAGAAGGGCATAATTCACAGAGAAAAGGTCGCGGTAAGGCGAACGCCGCATAAAGGTTTCGTTATAAACAAAAGCGCGGTGGAATTGACCGACGAGCAAAAAGCAGCGCTGGAAATTATAAAAAACAACGACAAAATTCTCTTGCACGGCGTGACGGGGAGCGGCAAAACCGAAGTCTATATGTCGGTTATCGAAGAGGCTTTAAAACAAGGCAAAACCGCCGTAATGCTTGTGCCGGAGATTAGTTTAACGCCGCAAATGCTCGGACTGTTCCGTTCGCGGTTTGGCGACAGCGTGGGGCTTATTCACAGCGGAATGAGCGATGGCGAGCGGTTTGACGAGTGGCTCAGACTCTTGAAAGGGGAAGCCAAAATCGCGTTGGGGGCAAGGAGCGCTATATTTGCGCCGATTGCGGATATAGGGGCGATAATTATCGACGAGGAGCACGATAACAGCTACGTCAGCGAGTCGAATCCCAGGTATTTTACCCACGAAATAGCGGAATATCGGGCAAAATACAACGGCGCGAAGTTGATTTTGGGCAGCGCTACGCCCTCGCTCAATACGTACAAAAAGGCGCTTGACGGAGAGTATAAACTGGCGGTCATGAAACGCCGCGCGCACAGCAACCCGTTGCCGGATATGGATATTATCGATATGCGCAAGGAAATTCGCGCGGGGAATAACGCGATGTTTTCCAAACTTTTGGCGAGCGAACTCGACTT
Organism: uncultured Christensenella sp.; assembly: GCA_964450015.1. Lineage (GTDB taxonomy): Bacteria > Bacillota > Clostridia > Christensenellales > DTU072 > CAG-1782. The sequence goes on from CAYVEU010000046.1 coordinate 2,387, forward strand.
GTGCCTGCAACGCGGAGATCAGGCGATGATATTTATCAACCGTCGCGGATATTCCTCGTTTATAAGGTGCAAGGCGTGCGGTTACGTTCCCGAGTGCACCGATTGCGCGGTCAGTCTTACGTACCACAGAGAGGACAACAGGTTAAAGTGTCACTATTGCGGGAAGCAATTTTACAATATCGATAAGTGCCCTAAATGCGGAAACGAGCATTTGACTCTCGGCAGGATAGGTACGGAAACCGTCGTCGAAGAGATAAAAAAACTGTTCCCGAGCGTTAAAGTTTTGAGAATGGACAACGATACGACGACCGCAAAAAATTCCGCCGCGGAGATACTCAACGCGTTCCGAAACGGCGAGGCGCAAGTGCTCGTCGGTACGCAAATGATAGTAAAGGGGCACGACTTTAAGGACGTAACGCTTGTCGGCGTTCTCGACGCGGATTTAAGCTTGTACTATTCCGATTACCGCTCCAATGAGAATACCTTTCAGCTCATAACGCAGGTAGCTGGCAGAGCTGGGCGCGATAAAAAGGCGGGCAAGGTGGTCATTCAAACGTACAATCCGCATCACTACGTTTTCCGTTTTGCTGCAAATTACGACTACGAGGGGTTTTACGACAAGGAAGCAAACGTGAGAGAGGCGACGTCGTTCCCGCCGTTTTCGAAAATCGTCCGAATACTTATTCAGAGCGAAAACGAGGAAAAGGCGTTGGCGAGCGCGAGGGTGTGCTACGGATTGATGCGTGATATTAAGGAAAAGCGCGACGGTTTGTTCAGAGTTCAGGCAATGCGCGCTCCGATAACCAAAATAAGCAACGAATACCGCTTTCAGGTCGTCGTTTGGCTGAAAAGCGAATCGGAAGACGAAATTTTACCGCATATTTACGAAAACGCGGCAAAAATCAATACTCGCGGTGTTGTGAGTTTCGTGGAAGTTAACCCAACCCAGATGCGCTAAGAGCGGTAAGAGTGTACAGAATCAAGCGCTTTACGTCCCCGAATGAGGGCGCGTTAAGTGATAAAGGTTGGTGTTTCTATTTAATGGAACAGCTATAACCTAAAAGCGGATATTTTGAGTAAAATTCGGGGACTTTTCCGAAGCCATCACCTACCGTACGTCAGTACGGCGACGGTTCGGTTTCGAAAAAAATCACTCAATTCTGTCCACTCTTAAAAAATAACCGAATATATAGCAAATTACGGAGGTAATTATGGCATTAAGAAGAATTTTTCAAGACGGAGAGCCCGTTTTAACTAAGCGTTGCCGCGAAGTAGTAGATTTCGACGAAAAGCTGGCGACTTTACTTGACGATATGCGCGATACGATGAGAGACGCGGACGGAGTGGGGCTCGCCGCGCCGCAGGTCGGAATTTTGCGCCGCATTGCGGTAGTCGAAGTTGCGGAAGAAAACGTCTATTTGGAGCTTGTCAATCCGCAAATTATCGCCGCGGAAGGAGAGCAAATCGGCGACGAAGGGTGCCTCAGCGTAGACTCCTCTAAAAACTGCAAAGTATTGCGTCCGCAAAAACTGACGGTGAGAGCGTACGACAGGCACGGGAAACTGTTTGAAAAGACCTTGGAAAATCTACCGGCACGCGCAGTGTGCCACGAGTTGGACCACTTAGAGGGAATTTTATTCTATACCCGTAAGTACCAAGGGAAATAAGAAATTATAATTATCACGTGATACGTGCTACGCTCGGCTCGCGGCTCGGTTACGTACGATTTGGTACGCGCCCGTCGCCGCATCACCGACGGTTGCCCGTCTGACGCGCGACTATACTTTCTTAGAGGGTATGCGGATAGGAGCAGATACTGGCTTTAATGCAAGAAAAGCCGTAAAGGAGAGAAAATGAAGGTAATTTTTTTGGGAACGCCCGCGTTCAGCGCGGAGAGTCTTAAAGCTATCGACGAGTCGCGCCACACGGTGGCGGCGGTCGTTACGCAACCCGACAGGATAAACGGACGAGGGAAAAAAGTGACGTTCAGTCCGACGAAAATTTACGCGCTCGAAAAAAACATACCTCTTTTTCAGTTCGAAAACGTAAGTAAAGAGGGAGAGGAAGTTTTACGGCAGTTTAATGCGGATATTATGGTTACCGCGGCTTACGGACAAATTTTAAGGCAAAATATTTTAGAGCTTTGCCCCAAGGGAGTTATTAACGTGCACGCGTCGCTTCTTCCCAAATACCGCGGTTCGTCACCCGTGCAGTGGGCGATAGTCAACGGCGAAAAGAGTATCGGCGTTACCATAATGCAAACCGAGCTCGGTATCGATTGCGGCGATATAATCATAAAAGATACCGTAGAACTGGACGGTTGCGAAAACAGCGAAGAAGCTTTGGAAAAACTGGCGGTAGCGGGCGGAAAACTTGTAGTAGAGGCGCTCGATCTTATAGAAGAGGGCAAGGCGGAATTTACCGAACAGGACGAAAGTCAGGCAACGCACTGCCGAATGCTCGTCAAAGAGGACGGGAAAATAGATTTTAACAAATCGGCTGCGGACGTAGTCAATTTTATCAGGGGTATGAACCCGCGCCCCGGAGCGTTTACCGTTTGCGAACACGGCGTACTCAAAATTTTACGCGCAAGAGTTTGCGACGGAAGCGGCCGTGCGGGCGAAATAATACAAGCGGACAAGCGCGGGCTGAAAGTGGCGTGCCTAGACGGCTGCGTGGAGATAACTCGCGTAAAATACGAAAACGCAAAGGAAATGGACGCTACGGCGTTTATGCTCGGAAGAAAGCTGACGGTAGGGAGAAAATTGGGTGAATAATTCTTTAAGCTTAGCTTACGATATACTCAACCGCGTTTACCGCGAGGGCGCGTTCGTCAATTCGGAAATGAAGTGGGTGACGGGCAAACGCACTGCGAAACTCGTTTACGGGGTACTCGATAAACACTACGAACTTAATTATATCGTCGACGTTTTGACTGAAAAGCCGGTAAAACCTGCGGTAAAGCCGCTGCTTTTATTGGGAGTATATTCCTTGAAATTTTTGCGAACTCCGACAAACGTCGTTATCAACGAAACGGGCGAAGTTTTGGCGGATATGGGCAAAGAAGGGTTAAAACCGTTCTTTTCGGCTGTTTTCAACAAGGTCGCGCGCGGCGAATACGAGATGCCGAAAAAAAGCGACCGTAGATTTGCGGAAGTCAAATACAATATGCCGTCGTTTTTAATCGGAATGTTTAAAAAGGACTATCCGGACTGTTACGAAAAAATTATAGAAGCAAGAAATTCGGGCGGTACGCATATCCGTTTGAAAAACGGCGTTTCGGAAGAGGTCGTTTTGCAGGCGGACGGTAACGCAAAAAAGACGCTTACGGGGTATTTCGTCAGTAACAATCGGGATATAGCGATGCTCAATTTCGAGGGAAAGCTGACTTATATGTCATATACGTCGACGTTAATCAGCGAAAGTGCGGCGAGATTATTTAATGGCAAAGGCGAGGTTTTGGACTGTTGCGCCGCTCCGGGCGGGAAGAGCGTTTACCTTGCCGAGCGCGGACTAAACGTGACGGCTTGCGATATTTATCCGCATAGAGTGGAACTTATAAATGCTTATGCGGACAGAATGAAAACGCCCGTAAAGACTTTGACGTACGACGCGACGGAGTTTAATAAGGTTTGGGAAAACAAGTTCGATTTGGTTTTATGCGACGTGCCGTGCAGCGGTATGGGCGTTATAGGACGGCGAAAAGACTCGGTTTTCAATAAAACTTACGAGCAAATCGTAGAACTTACAAAATTGCAAGCGAAGATTATAGACAACGCAAGCAAATACGTTAAGACGGGCGGGTATTTGGTATACTCGACTTGTACGGTTTTCAAAATGGAAAACGATAAAATTATCGAGGGATTTTTGGCAGGTCATGAAAATTTCGAACTTTCTAAAATTCCGCTGCCGTTTGAAAACGACGGCAAAATACAATTTTTACCCGACGGGGAAGGTATGGAGGGCTTTTTTATATGTCATATGAAAAAAAGAGCTTAGCCGATTTTTCCTTGGAGGAACTGGGTTTTATAACCGAATGGGGGTATCCGAAATTCCGCGCCGAACAGGTGTATCTCGCCGTGCAAAATTACAAGACTTACGATAAGATGAATATTCCCAACGATTTAAGGGAGAAATTGAAAGAAAAATACTTCGACAGGTCGGTGGAGATAATAAAGACCCTTTCCGATAAAGACGGGACGGAAAAGTACCTTTACAAATTGAACGACGGGAATATAATCGAGGGCGTGTTTATGCCGCACAATTACGGCAACACGCTTTGCGTATCCACTCAGGTCGGGTGCAGAATGGGTTGCGCGTTTTGCGCGTCCACGCTGAACGGATTGGTCAGAAATTTGACTGCGGGAGAAATTTTAGGCGAAGTGCTTGCGGCGAACGCCAAGCACGGCGGAACGCTAAAAAAACGCGCGATAACGAACGTAGTTTTAATGGGCAGCGGAGAGCCGCTCGACAACTACGAGAACGTGACCCGATTTTTGAGACTATTGTCCGCCGAAAAGGGCTTGAATATAAGTTTGAGGAACGTGTCCTTATCCACTTGCGGACTGTGCGACAAAATCGTCGAGCTTGCCGACAGCGGACTGACGGTTACGTTGACGATATCCTTACATTCTCCGCGCGACGGCGCAAGAAGCAAAATTATGCCGATAAACAAAAAGTACAATATTGCGTCGGTAATGGAAGCGGCACGGTATTATTTCAATAAAACAGGCAGGCGCGTCATTTTCGAGTATTCCTTAATAGACGGCGAGAACTGTTCGACGGAAGACGCGGAAAAGCTTGCTTCGCTTATGAAAAATATAAGCTGTCACGTCAATCTTATTAGGCTCAATCCCGTTAAGGAGCGGCACTTAAAAGCGGCAAACGGGAACTCAATCAAGGGCTTTATGGATACCTTAACGCGGCTGGGCGTGAGCAATACCCTGAGAAGGTCCATGGGCAACGACATAGAGGGCGCGTGCGGACAATTGAGAAACAAATACTTGGAGGAAAACAACGATTAAAGGGCAAATTATCAAGGCGGTTGCGGGAAGATTCGACGTTTACACGGACGAGGGAACGGTTTTCGGTTGCTCGATAAAGGGCACGGTAAAGCGCGCAAGGGACGTTTACGTCGGCGACTATTGCGAGGTGGAAGACGGAGTCGTTACCGCGGTTTTGCCGCGTAAAAACGAGCTGATAAGACCGTACGTAGCAAACATCGACGCACTTTTTATCGTAGTAGCTATCGTGCCGAAGCCCGACTGGATTTGCGTGGAAAAGCTTATTTTGAATTGTCACCACCAAAAGATAACGCCGGTTATCGTCCTTAATAAATGCGACCTTGCCTCCGACGAAGAAAGGGAAGCCGCGTTGAAGCCGTACAAGGGCGAATTTACTGTTTTTGCCGTATCCGCGAAGACGGGAGAGGGGCTTGACGGTATCAAAGATTATATGCAAGGCAAGTTGGTGTGCTTTGCCGGTCAAAGCGCGGTCGGGAAAAGTTCGCTCATAAACGCTTTGGGCGGGAAGAACCTGCAAGTCGGCGAATTGAGTAAGAAGATAGCGAGAGGGAAGAACACGACCAGACACGTCGAAATTTACGAGTTGGCGGGGGCGCGCGCGGCGGACACCTGCGGGTTTTCGGTAATGGAAAGCGTGGAGATAGATTACGACGAATTAGTCTACTATTACGACGAATTTCTTGCCTTTCAGGGAGAATGCAAGTATACTAATTGTACGCACGTCAACGAACCGGGGTGCGCGGTGAAGAGAGAACTCGAAAAGGGCGTTATAAGCGCGGAACGATACGGGCGGTACGTAAAACTGTACAACGCTTTAAAAGAAAGTCGGAGGAAGAAATATGACTGAAATTTATGTTGCGCCGTCGATACTAAGCGGCGATTTCGCGAACATGGGCGAGAGCGTAAAGCTTTTGGAGGATTGGGGCGGCGATTACGTCCATTGCGACGTTATGGACGGCGTTTACGTTACCAACATCACTTTCGGTATGCCGATGGTGGCGGCGCTTAGGAAATGCACGGACAAAGTTATGGACGCGCACCTTATGATAACCGAACCCGAAAAATACGTCGAGAGGTTTGTGCAAGCGGGAGCGGACATAGTCACGTTCCACCCCGACGCAAGCAAAGACGCCGAGGGCGCGCTTAAAAAAATAAAAAACGAGGGCGCAAAATGTGGACTCGTTTTCAATCCCGACGTGCCGATAGATAAGTACGAACACTTATTTCCGCTTTGCGATATGATAGTAGTTATGACTGTTTTCGCCGGTTACGGCGGTCAAAAACTGATTCCCGAGTGTTTGGACAGGATAAGAGAAGTCAAGCGTATTTTGGACGAAAAGGGCTTGAATATTCCCATTGAAGCGGACGGCGGAATAGGCGCAGACAACGCCTCGCTCGTAAAGGAAGCGGGCGCAACCGTTTTGGTTGCGGGCAGCAGCGTTTATAAGGCAAGCGACCCGAAAGCCGTTATAAGCAAATTAAAAGCGTAACGAAAAGGGCGGGTTATTCATATAATGCTTTAAAATACCGAAAAGGAGCGCTATATGAAAATAATCTGTATAAAAAGCCCGTCGTTTATAAAGAAAATAATTCGTTGGTTCACGAAAAAGGATTAAAAGGCAAAAGGCGAAAATGAATACGAAAGAAGCGATGGAAGTATATGAAAGATTATCGGCGATGCACCCGCAGGCGGCTTGCGAGCTTAACTTCAAGACGCCGTTTCAGCTTTTGGTGGCGGTAATTTTGAGCGCGCAATGCACCGACGCGAGAGTCAATAAGGTAACGGAAGTTATGTTCAAAACCTTGGACACTCCCGAAAAATTCGCTTGTCTTTCGCCGGAAGACTTAAAGCCTTACATATTCAGTTGCGGTTTTTATAACAACAAGGCTAAAAATATCATCGCAATGAGCCGCGATATTTGTCAAAAGTACGGCGGAGAAGTGCCGTCCGACTTTGAAAGTTTGCTGACTCTTGCGGGAGTCGGGAGGAAGACCGCGAGCGTGGTAACTGCGGTTGCGTTCAATAAGCCCGCGGTTCCGGTGGATACTCACGTCAACCGAGTGTCTTTAAGGATTGGGCTAAGCGAAGGGAAGAACGTGGAAATTGTCGAGAGCGATATAAAGTCGCTCTATCCGTCGGAAGTTTGGAACGATCTTCACCACTATTTAATATTCCACGGCAGGTATATTTGTCACAGCCGTTCGCCCGAATGCGACAAGTGTAGCTTGACGGGAATTTGTAAATACTATTCGGAAAAAGGGGTTTAGATTATGTTTTTGGATACCGTAACTATTTATTGCAAGGCAGGCAACGGCGGCAAGGGCGCGGTTAGTTTTCACAGGGAAAAGTACGTCGCAAAAGGCGGTCCGGACGGCGGCGACGGAGGGCGCGGCGGCAGTATATATTTTCAAGCCGACCCGTCGGTAAACACGCTCATCGATTTCAGGTACAATCAACATTTCAGAGCGGAAAACGGCGCCAACGGGAGCGGCTGCACCAAAACGGGCGCGGCGGGGAACGATATTATAATCAAAGTTCCGCGCGGCACTGTGGTAAAGGACGCGGACAGCGACGGCATCTTAGCCGATATTTTCCATTACGGGGAAAAGGTCTTGATTTTCAAAGGCGGTCGTGGCGGCCGCGGAAACGCAAGGTTTTGCACGCCGACGAGGCGCGCGCCCGCGTTTGCGGAAGACGGCGAAGCGACGGTCGAAAGGAAATTGAAGTTGGAACTGAAAACGATAGCGGACGTCGGTTTGGTCGGGTTTCCCAACGTTGGCAAATCCACGCTTTTAAGCGTTATAAGCGCGGCAAGACCGAAGATAGCCAACTACCACTTCACTACGTTGACTCCGAACCTCGGCGTAGTCAAACACAGAAACGACAGTTTTGTCGTCGCGGATATTCCCGGACTTATCGAGGGCGCGGCGGAAGGACAGGGACTCGGACACGAATTTTTGCGGCATATCGAAAGGGTACGGCTTATCGTGCACGTTCTCGACATATCCGGAAGCGAAGAAAGAGATCCGGTAAGCGACTACAAAATAATTCGAGAGGAATTGAAATCCTATTCTGAAAAACTTGCGGCGTTGCCGGAGATTATCGTTGCAAACAAATGCGACGTCTTCGAAAACGAGGAAAAAATAGAGGAATTAAAGCGTTTGACGAACGAAAAAGTGTTTAAGCTGAGCGCGGCGACAACTGCGGGCGTCAACGAACTGTTGGACGAAATCGCCTTAACGTTGGAAGTTTTACCGCCGCTTGCGCCGTTGGAGTTTGAAAAGTACGAATACGAAGCCGCCGATAAAACGGGATACAGCATAGAGGTAAAAGACGGCGTTTATTACGTCACCGGCGGATACGTCGAGGAACTTGCGCGTACGGCGTACCTTGACGATACCGAGAGTTTCGGCTGGTTCCAAAAGAAATTGCGCGAGCGCGGAATCATCGACGAATTGAGGGCGATGGGCGCAAAGGACGGCGACACGGTTTGCGTTCTTGATTTGGAATTTGAATTTATGGATTAGAGGAAGGTGCACAAGAAATGTTAAGCAGTAAAGAGAGAAAAGTTTTGAGCGGGTTGGGACAAACGCTCGACCCAATATTTCAAGTGGGCAAAAACGGTTTGGACGGCAATATATTAAGCGAACTTTCCGACGCGTTGGAAAAGCGCGAGCTTATAAAAATATCCGTTTTGAAAAACTGCGACAATACGGCAAAAGAGGTGTCGAGCGCGATTTGCGAAGAGTTGAACGCCGAGCCGGTAAGTTGCGTAGGCAGCAAAATAGTAATTTACCGCCGCAGTACACGAAAGGATATTAAACACATCGAATTTTAGGAGAAGCGTACATATCACGTCTCTTTACGCCCGTAAAAAGAGGGAAAGTAATTTTTGAGATTTGCTTTATACCGTATAATTTGAAAAGCGGACGAAAAAAGATTTTTACGGGCTTTTCGAAAAGTCTTCTCTACCGTACTCAGTACGGCGACGTTTGCCTTTCCGAAAAAATAAACGCAATCTGTCCGCTTTACAACGTCAAATGTTTTCGCGTAAAAGGCACACTACACCCAATATAAGGCAAACGGCGCATACCGTCAAGTAGTAAATTCTAAACGGCGTGAGTATGCCAAAAACAAGCAGGCTTAGTCCCGATACGAAGAAGTATTTGGCGCGTTTTCTTGCAAATACACCTAAAAACAGTTCTTTAAAATTGATTTTTTGTTTGACTTTTTGCGGCTTTTTAGGTTCTTTGGGGAGCATATTGCGGTTGTTTAAGTATTTTCGCACCGCTGCCGACGGTTGGAAAACGAAATCGACGTCCAGTCCGTTTGCGAAAACCAAAAGGCTTCTTGCGTTAAGACGGCTGAGTATCCACACGGTTTTTACGCTTTTTTCTTTGGCTATACGGTAAAATTTGGCAATTTCTTCCATACTGCACGCCGAAAATTTATAGTTGGGGAATATGAGAATTTTTTCGCAATTTAAAGTTATTTCCAAGCCGCAGTCGAAAGGAGTAGGGTTAAAACACGGGGGAGTTGCCTCGGCGAACAGCTTTACTTGACCGCTTATTCCGCTCAGCGCCAGCAGATTTTCTATTTTCGAAACGGTCAATTTGCTTTTATGCTTTCGTCGGGTAAAGAGATGTACGGCGACGCGGTTTAACGTTATCCATATAAGAAACGCGATAAGTATTGCCGCCGCCAAGTTTTTTACGGCAATGAAAATCGGCAACAAGACGGAGAGAAAAACGGAAACGTTTACGATTATTTTGTCAAGCTTGTTCATATTAGTATTTTTTCCGCGTTAAGCTCGATATAAACTTGAATTTTTCGGGGAATTGGTGTATCATTAAATTATGAACGTAGGAATTTTCGGAGGGGCGTTCGACCCGTTTCATATCGAACACAGACAGATAATAATTTCCGCGCACGACACGTTGAGACTTGACAAAGTCGTCGTTGTGCCCAGCTTTTCGCCGCCTCATAAAAAGTGCGTGATAAGTTCTTATTCCGCGCGTAAAAAAATGGCGGTTGCGGGAACCGCGGGTTTGCCGTACGTAGTTATAGACGATATAGAATACGAACGCGGAACGGTCAATCCCACGTCGGTTATTTTGCCGCTCTTAAAGGAAAAATATCCCGCGGACAACCTGTATTTTATCATGGGCGGCGACAGCGCGGTCAATTTTCACAGTTGGATAGCTCCCGAAAAAATTGCGGCGTGCGCATACCTTGCGGTGGCGCAAAGAAGCGGCAGCGGCGACGTTGCACGCGCGGTGGAAGAGATAGAGAAAAAGTATTCGGCTTCGGTGTTTATGCTCCCGTACGTCGGCGACTGGGGGTCCAGTTCGCGCATTAAGACTCTTGCGGAGTTGGGGTTAAAGCCGGAAGGAATCAGCGAGAGAGTTGCAAAAATTATCGAGCAAGAGGGCTTGTATAAGAGGTTTTCCGAGTTGCTTGAAAAATTAAAAGCGGATATACCCGAAAAGACGTATACACATTGCGAGTCGGTTGCAGTGTACGCTTCGCAATTTGCCGGAGTGTTGAAGTTAAAATTCGAGGACGTCTTTTTAGCGTGCATGCTTCACGACTGCGCAAAGCATTTGGCGTTCAACCTAGACAACGTGCCCGCGCCGGTTACGCACCAGTACGGCGGAGCGGAACGTGCAAAAGAGGTGTACGGTATCGACGACGAGGGCATTTTGGACGCGATACGCTACCATACCTCGGGCAAACCGAATATGACGACTTTGGGAAAGTTGGTCTATTGTGCGGATATGCTGGAACCATTAAGGCAGTTCGACGGGGTGGACGAACTCAGAAAAATTATTGCCGACGACTTCGAAAAGGGGTTCGTAGCGTGCGTGAAAGCGTCTTACGAGCATTTAATATCGAGCGGCAGACCGATTTACC
>CAYVEU010000047.1:0-5353 GCA_964450015.1 uncultured Christensenella sp.
GCTCAAAACAACCTCTTTCCGCACGTATGGGCTACGCTCTACGAAACTATATTAGGGTTCCTTATCTCTACGGTTGCGGGGACCTTAATCGCAATAATCCTTTGGTGGAACGGCTTAGTCAGAGACGTTGCCGAGCCGTATCTGATAACGCTCAACGCGCTCCCGAAAATCGCTCTCGGACCGATAATAATAATATGGGTCGGCGCCGGAAAATCGGCGATAATAACGATGGCTATACTTATTTGCATTATAATAACGATAATAAGTATGCTGACGGGGTTCGCTTCGGTCGACAAGGAAAAAATAATGCTTTTAAAGTCGATGCACGCAACCAAAATGCAAACCTTTATAAAGCTCGTTTTCCCCGCCAATTTGCCGACTCTGATATCCGTCTTAAAGATAAACGTCGGTCTAAGCTGGGTCGGCACGATAATGGGCGAATATCTCGTCTCCCGCGAAGGGATAGGCTACCTTCTCGTCTACGGCAGTCAAGTCTTCCAGCTTGATTTAGTCATGGCAAGTACGGTAATCCTGTGCGTCCTCGCCGCGCTGATGTACGGGGCAGTTGCGATGTTGGAACGGTTTATCAAAAAGAAATTTTGATATAGAAAATTGCCCCGCTTGGGGCAATCCCCTTTCGGGGAAAGCAAACGTCGGATTTGAAATTCTATCCCTCTTTTACAAAAGATTTCGTATACGCTTCGGCGTTAAGTCCTATTACGATAAACGCGATTTCCATAAGCACGACGCCTATAAGAAGTCCTGAAATAACGTTGATAAGAGCTATTGCCAGTAAAACCAATACTCCCGCCAAAAGAAAAATAATTAAGTTTGTCGCAAAGAGCTTGAAGATATTTTTTACGTTTACCACTTGTTTGATATCGACCTTTTTCCAAGCGTGGACGATATAGGCTTCCAACAGCGAAACGAACCCGAATAGCATAACGGAAATAAGCGTGGATATAAATACGCTCGGCTTCCACACTGCTATAAGCCCTACGCATAATGCAACGAGCGTAGCGGAAAGTACGGAATCGATAAAAGAATTGAGCATATATTTCCACAAATTACGCTTTGCTACGTTTCGGCGTATAAGCCACCTCGTCAAGCAAAAGCCGCCGATAAGTCCTAAAATAAGGAATACGATCACGACTGCAAAATACGCAACTAATTCTTGCGTAAAATTACTTATAGCTACCGAGAATTGCGAAGCGTATATTTCGGTACTCTCTACAAACGCGCCTACGCATTCGTTCAGCGTTTGCATAAGCCAATCGTTGCTAAGCATTATTTTTATGGTATTGTACGGCTCGCTCCAATCCAACGCCTGCACGGCAGACAATAGCCTGTCCCCTAACGCCGTGAAGTCAATAGAAGTGTCGCTCAGTATCGTTTGAACTTCATTTGAAAGATTGGACACGGACGAGATTACTCCCGGTATAAATACCGATAAACCGAAAATCAAGCCGAGCGCAAGCGTACCGAGCGGCGTAAAAAAGTATTTTAAGTTTTTGAAAAAGTTTATTATACCTTGTTTTATCATTTCTCTGTTACTTCGTTTTTTCGCTCAAATAAGCCAGCAATCTATCAAATGCTTCTTTGGCAATAGAATCGACGCGCTCGGACGCTACGAAACAGTGCGGCTTCGTTACTCCGTGTTCTTCGTAAGGGTCAACCAAAACGTTTTCTACGCCGACTTTATCGAGCTGATTGTGCATATTTATCATATCCTTTCTGTACTCGCTGCCGAGTAAGAAAGTTTTAGGATAGTTTTCGGTAATATGAGGAATGCAGTTATAGCGGTTCTTTTCGTCTTTATTGAGATATATCGAGCCTTTAACGTAATTGCCAATCAGCATTTTGCAGGCAAGCGGCATAATGTTGTAGTCAACGGGTCCATCGTCAACCACCACCGCCGAAATTTGCTGTGTAGTTACGGACGGCGTTATTCCCAATAACTTCGCATAATCGGGATTTGAAATTACCGCTCCGTACTGCGCAACAATAATTGCACCCGCCGACGAACCCATTAAAACCATTTTATCGGTATTAAGGTGATATTCGTCCTTGTGGTCTTGTATAAACTGAATTGCTCTGTTTGCCTGAATAAGCGGAACGGGAAAACGGTATTCGGGAACGAGCGCATAATCCACGTTTACGATATTATAGCCTGCGGCGCAAATATCGTCTAAAAGATACGTAGATTCGGTTGCCGCCATAGGATCGCCCATATTCTTGCTTCCGCCGAAAAAGCCGCCGCCGTGGAAGTAAACGAGCGTAGGACGGTCAACCTCTCTGTTTTCATCGGGATAAGTAATATCCAAATACCCGTTGGGATATTCCGTATCGTACTTTATCTCACTGATAAGATATTGTCCGTTATCTTTCTGTCCGTCAATAGGATTATAAAACGGCTCGAAAGAGTTGACGGGATTATCGCCGAAACCTGCCTTTTGAATAATGCCCACCATTATCTGCGTATTGCAGGTAAATACAAACCACAAAATGAGAAACAACGCCAATATAACGCCGACTATCGACAAAAATATTTTTAAGCCCTTCCGTTTCTTTTTTGCTTTTACAGGCTTTTCTTCCATAGGGGGTTGTTCCTGCATAACCATTTGTTCTTCCATTTGTTATATCTCCTTTTAGTTAAGATTTTCCATGTAATTTAATAATTGCATAAAGCTACCGCGTGGATTTTGAAATGTCCTTTCGCTCTCTGTTAAGCAAAATGTTCCGTCTAAATCAAATAAAATCGCTTTAATCACTTGCTCTCGTCCTTGACTTACGTTAAATATTTTTCTTTACGTCCTGCCAATTTGCGTTGGAAACTATTTCAGCATTATCACCGCTGAAAAAGTCCGCCGCTTCGTCGCCTTTCAAATGATACATAAACCAAGCGGTCATATATCCGTCGGCATACCGCAACATATCGCTGTGGTCTTTATCTTTTTCTCTTGCCATTAGCTTCGTAACGGTATCGGATATGGCATTATAGTTTTCCGTCAAGCCCCATAACGGGCATATACCTTGCCCGTCGGTAGCTGTGGGGTCTTGCGTTTTACCTGCGTCAAAAAAGCCTGTTCCCGCGACCATAAAGCAAGGAATATTGACTTTTGACATGTCGTAGCTCCATTCCAAGCCCAACTGATTTTCCTGTCCCCAGAACGAACTCGTCATACTCGCCGTAAATACCGCTTTATACAAGTTGCCGTTTGCCTGTTGCGTTACCGCATTTACCGCACCCACGCCGCCTTGCGAATGTCCCGCAATACCGATATTATCCGTATCAATTTTGCCATAAAACTTGCTACTCGTATCTTCGTTTAATTTCAATATGTAGTCGAGCGTTGCGGCAGACGACGCGCCCGTTCTCGAATTTTCGTCCTCGTTACCCGCTACAATAAATCCCCAAGAAGCAAGATGCTTAAATACCTCTTTATATTTAGACGCTTTTATACCCGTGCCGTTAGCCATAATAACGAGCGGATATTTTACGTCCTTTTCTTTCATTTCGGACGGATACCATATCTCATATTTTTTGTAAGCGTTGTCCGACTTATACTCGTCGTACGAAACGTCTAATACTCCCATATCGGTATATTTCTTTTCGATTTCGCCGGACGGCGTTGCGTATTTATAATAGTTTTTTTCTTTATAGCCGTTACAAGCTGTCATCGTCACAAGCAAAACCACAACGACCAAAATTACAATGCCGATAACCGTTAAAACGCGTTTTAGAGTTTTGTAATTCTTTTTCGGTTTTTCAGATTGTTTCACCGCAGTTTTTTCTTCGCTCATTTTCCTTATCTCCTTTCCCTGCCGTTGACTTTATCGTTTGAATATGATATATTTATGTGGAACTATCGTACCAAACTGCAATGATTATATCAAATGCTTAACCTCATATCAAGCGACCGAAAAGCTTGCGGTACGATAGCGATAAAGTCGTTACTTTTGCAACGAATTTAAAAAATAATATTAAAACGGTACGATTTTAATAAAAAGTACCAAAGGACGGAAATATGGGCAACGCAAAAACTACCGAGTTTTTAAAAGAATGTCTTGCCGACGCGCTTATCAAGCTGCTTAAAACCAAGCCGATAGAAAAAATTACTATACCCGAAATAGCGGAAACGGCGGACGTCGGAAGAACGACGTTTTTCCGCAACTTCGCTTCGAAAACGGAAATGATTACGTTTAAGCTTATAAAGCTGTGGGAACGCTGGACGGAAGAACGTAGTATGCTTGAAAAATCGGAATTCTCTCTCGATAAGGCAACCGATTTTTTTGAGTTTAACTATAAGATTAAGGAACTACTTGAAATTATTTATCATAGAGATTTACAAACGACCGTTTACGACGCTTTTTACAAGGTAATGATGCCGCAGTTTGAGGCGGACGCGCAAGAACGCTATCGAAGCCGGTTTTACTCTTACGGACTGTTCGGACTTTTGGACGAATGGATAAAACGCGATTTTAGCGAAACGCCCGAAGAAATGGCAAAGATGACTTACACTATAATATCCAACCCCTAAAAATGTACGGTTTACTGCTTGCAATCATATATCTGGCGTTTATAAGTCTTGGACTACCCGATTCCCTTCTCGGCGCGGGGTGGCCCGCTATTTACCGTGAATTGAGCGTGCCCGCTTCTTACATGGGAATCGTATCTATGGTCATATCCGGCGGAACGGTCGTTTCCAGCCTTTTATCCGATAAACTTATCGGAAAACTAGGAACACGGTGGGTAACGGTAATAAGCACGCTACTTACGGTAATAGCATTATTCGGATTTTCTTTTGCGACTCGGTTTTGGACGCTCGTCGTATGCGCCGTTCCTTACGGGCTGGGCGCGGGCGCGATAGATACCGCCTTAAACAATTACGTTGCCAAGCATTACAAGGCAAAGCACATGGTTTGGCTGCACTCTTTTTGGGGCATAGGAGCAATTGTCAGTCCGTTTATAATGGGTTACGCCGTAACCAATTTTTCTTGGAACAACGGTTACAGGATTGTGGGTTTTATACAGCTGGCAATAGCAATAATTCTACTGGCAACGCTTCCCTTATGGAAAATCAATAAAAATATCGACGAACAGCAAGAAAAAAGCGGCGGATTGCTCGGCGCGCTTAAAATAAAAGGCGTTCCCTTTTTATTAATAGGGTTTTTCGCTTACTGCGCCACCGAAGCGACGTCTATGTATTGGGCGAGCACCTATTTTGTAGAAGTTAAAAATATCTCTGCGGAACAGGCGGCAAATTTCGCTTCGCTGTTTTATATCGGCATTACGGCAGGAAGAATTATAAGCGGGTTTATAACCGATAAATTGGGCGACAGAAAAATGATA
>CAYVEU010000047.1:5453-12829 GCA_964450015.1 uncultured Christensenella sp.
AGGAAGAATTATAAGCGGGTTTATAACCGATAAATTGGGCGACAGAAAAATGATAATAATCGGAACTTGCGTCTTAACCTGCGGGATAATCTTACTATTGCTTCCAGTAAATTCTTACTACTTTGCAATAGCTGCGTTTGTTATAACCGGATTCGGCTGCGCGCCTGTTTTTCCATGCATTATTCATTGCGCGCCTAATATCTTCGGTTCGGAAAACTCGGGGGCAATTATCGGCTTACTGATGACAAGCGCTTACGTCGGCACAGCCCTTCTTCCACCCCTATTCGGACTGCTCGGTAATTTGATAGGCTTTGCGATAATGCCTATCTATCTGCTGATTTTTATAATTTTAACGATAACTATGACCGAATTGACGTTCCGTATAGCAAAGAAGAACGAATTTAGAAATTGATAAAACTAATAAATAGCGCAAGCAACGCAGTTTTTATCCGTATTAAACCGCCCGAAAACTTCGAGCGGCTATTCGGTACTTCGTAAAACTACGTGATATTAATCTTGCGGGTCGTCCCCGTCTGCGCCCGACTTCTGTTCATCAGCTTCTGCCGCCGCCTTTTTTAAGACAGCGGTCCAATCCTCGGTTTCGCCTAATTCTACCGCTTCCCATTCCACTAAGCAGTCTTCGAGCCACCCTAATTTTTCCGCTGCGTCAAGCAGCGTATTCTTGGCGTCCTCCATGGTTGCGTTATCATTCGTAAAACCGATATCCAAACAAGTGCGGTGCAAAAATCCGTGTTCTCTCAAAATTTCCACAAGTTCCGCATACTCGTAAATAACGTTCGGCGTAACTTTGCGTAATTTCCTGTTATTTAACTTTACCGAAATGCTAATTCTCATTTTTACCTCCGTTTGCCACGCGTTTAGCGTGTGTGATTTTTTGGTTTTATTTTATCATACTTTTATGGGTTTTGCATAGTATTTATTTTTTCTCAATCAATCGCTGATTTCTTTTTATATTCATAATAGTTCATATCCTCTCATACCCTATCTTATGCGCTACAAAAAAATTACGTCGGCGGCGACCTTTATCGGCGCTCTTATCGGCGCGGGATTCGCCTCGGGACGGGAAATTTCTCTCTATTTCGGGCATACGTCGGTTTTTACCCCTATCTGCGCGGGGTTGTTTTTGGGCGCGTTTTGTTATTTGTTTTTGCTTATCGGAAGCGTTACCTACGGAAAGCCGGATACTCTCCTTAAAAAAATAGGCAAACCGACAGATTGGGTTATCAGACTTTGCAATACGGTTACCTTTTTTGCAATGATTGCGGGCAGCGAGGAAGTCGTCTTTTCTCTCTTTCATTTTCACGGCGGCAGCGTTATCACGGGATTTATCTCCCTTGCTATCGTTCTTTGCGGCGTAGAAAAAATAAAGCTGAGCAACCTTATAATCGTTCCTATAATAATCATAATGATTGTAATACTGTTTATTAAAGAACGTTCCGTCCCCGCTACCGAAAAAATAAGCGTATTGCCCGCCTTTACCTATTGTTCTATGAATATAATCGGCGGCGGATATCTAGTATCCACTTTCAGCGGCAATTTCACAAAAAAAGACTGTTTGCAAACGGCGGTTATTTGCGGCGCAGTACTAACGGCTTTACTTCTCGCCGTATTTTTCACTATCCAAAACCATTTAGACGACGTTATGCCTCTAATCTCCGCGGCGGAAGACTGCGGACTGGGCAAAATAGGCAATATTATTATGTATCTTGCGATATTTACTACCGTCACGAGCGAGCTGTCCATCGCCTCGAAAAACAACAAAATTCTCGCCTGCGTGCTTACCTGCGCCGCGTTCGTCGTCTCAATATTCGGTTTCCGCACCCTCGTGGATAAATGTTACCCCGTTATCGGCGTTATCGGCAGCGGAATTACGGTAATTTATTTATTCCTCTATATAAAATTTGTCCATAGACAAAAATATAAAATACAGCCTTTAAAAGTATAATTGGCGGCGTAAAACACCCGTTAAACGGCAAAAAGTGACGGTGAAGTAATGGGGGATTTTTTTCGAAAGTAAGCTGTCGGCGTACCGTCGTACGCTAGGCGCAACTTTCGGAAAAGCGGCAAAATTCTTGTTTTATATCCGCCATTTTTACGGAAAACACTCGTTGAAGACAAAAATTAATTTCATTTTGCCGCGTAAAGCACCCGTTAATCCGCCGTCAACTATATAATTTTTACGTTGTTATAACCTACAAGTCCTATTAGAGTCATCTTTAAGCCGTCCGCATTCATAACGGTAAACGGCATTTGATAGCCGCGTTTATCGATTGTTCCGTCCTCCCTCGGGGTTTCGACTTGGATTATGACCTTACAGCCGCTGCCCCTATTGGCTTCAAGCACGGACAAAATGCGTTCGTAAAGCGAAATATCGTTTTCTATCCTTATGCAAAGTCTTCTGTCGTCGATTACGTCTTCCTTTTCGACCAACGCCCACGGCGCGACGCTTATAACCTCGATTTTCGGCGGAGAATCGGGGTTGATAACCACCTTTCCGCGCACGCGAACCAATGCGTCGTCCAAAATATACTGACGGCACTCGGAGTACGCGCGGTTGTAGAACACGACTTCGGTACTGCCGTTCATGTCTTCCAGAATAGCGTATCCCCATTTTTTGCCCGTCTTTTTGGAAATTTTTATTGTAACGCCGCTGAGCATTCCGCCGAAGTACACCCTATCGCCGTTTTTGACTTGATAGGTGACTTCTATCTCCTCTTCGCCGTTCTCGTCTTCGACCGCCGTATCCCTTTCGATAGGCAAAAGCATCGACGTATTGAAGTTAAAGCTCTTAAACTCGTCTTCGTAGCCGTCGAGGGGGTGACCCGAAAGGTATCTTCCCAAAACCTCTTTTTCGTCCATAAGCTTTTGCCTGCGGTTGTCTTTGACTTCCCTGTATCTAAAATCCGTTTCCGTCAAAAAGTCGAAAAACATCTGTCCGCCGTCGGCTATGCTCTTGGCTTTGGTCTCGATGGTGATGATCTCCTCGAAGTTCTCCATCAGCGTGCTTCTTGTCTTGCCGAAACAGTCGAACGCCCCGCCCTTTATCAAACTTTCTATCATTCTCCTATTGAGCGCGTCGTTGGGGACTCGGCGGGCAAAATCGGAAAAATCCTTAAATTCTCCGTTGGCGTTTCTCTCTTTGACGATACCGTCCACCGCGCTTCTTCCGACGTTCTTTATGCAAACCAACCCGTAACGGATACCGCCTTTTTCCGGCAGGAACAGCCCTTCCGACTTGTTGATGTCGGGCGGGAAAAGCTCGATACCCATATCCTTTATCAGTTTAAGATATTTAGTCGTATCGTCGGGGTTGCCCAAACGGTTGTTCATAACCGCGCAAAGATACTCCACCGGATAATAATTTTTCAAAAACGCCGTTTGGTAGCTGAGTACGGAATACGCCGCGGCGTGCGACTTGTTGAACGCGTAGCTTCCGAACTTTTCAAGTTCCGCCCAAATCGTGTCCGCAAACTCCTCGCTTATTCCGTTCGCCTTGCAACCGGCAACGAATTTCTTTTTCTCTGCGGGGAACAACTCCGTTTTCTTTTTGGATATGAGCTTACGGAAATTGTCCGCTTCGTTTAAGGTATACCCTGCAAGCGCCTGCGTAATTCTCATTGCTTGCTCTTGATAGACGATTATGCCGTAAGTGTTCTTTAAAATCGGCTCTAAAAGCGGATTGCGGTAGTCGATATTATTCCGATGCTGTTTGTTTTCGACGTATTTCGGGATGTAGTCCATTGGTCCCGGACGGTACAGTGAAACGCCTGCGATTATCTCTTCCAAAAGCGTCGGACGGAGCTGTTTCATAAACGTTTTCATGCCGCCGCTTTCCAACTGGAATACCGTATCGGTTTCTCCGTTTCCTATAAGCTGATAAACGTTTTTATCCTCGTACCCGAGTTCGTGGAAGTCCAGCTTTACGCTCTCGTATTTCTCGACGAAGTCGCACGCCATTTTTATATCGGTAAGGGTTTTGAGCGCCAAAAAGTCCATTTTAAGGAGCCCTAAACTCTCGCATTCCGTCATATCAAACTGCGTGGTAATATCGTCGCCGTTGCGCGACAAGGCTATTTTCTGACTGACGGGAACGGGACAAATAATTACGCCCGCAGCGTGCTTGCCGCGGTCTTTCGGCAAGTCCTCGATTGCGCTCGCTACGTCGAATATCTCCTTATACGTTTCGTTCCTATACAGTTCGATAAGCTCCGGCACGGCGTTGGGTCCGTCTTCGTCCAACAAGTCCTTTATGTGAACGTGTTTATCGTTATCGACTATGTTTTTGACCAGCGCGTTGCTTTCGGAAAACGGAATTTTGAACACGCGCGCAACGTTCTTTATCGCGTTTTTCTTCTTCATTTTGCCGAACGTTATTATTTGCGTAACGTGGTCGTGTCCGTATTTTTCCCTGACGTAATCGATGACTTCTTCGCGCCTGTCGCTGCAAAAATCGACGTCGAAATCGGGCATCGACTGACGGGAGCTGTTCAAAAATCTTTCGAATATAAGGTCGTATTTTAAAGGGTCGACGTCGGTTATTCGTATAGCGTAGGCAATGATGCTTCCGACGCCGCTGCCGCGCCCTGCGCCTACCGGTATATCGTGACTTTTGGCGTAGTTGATAAAGTCCCAAACTATAAGGTAGTAGGAAGCAAACCCCATGGAAATTATCGTGTTCAATTCGTACTTTGCTCTATGCGCCATTGCGTCGTCTATCACGCCGTAACGTTTAATAAGCCCCTCGAACGCCATGTGTATAAGATACGCCGCGTCGTCTTTCATATTCTTTTCGGGAAGATATTCGCCCATAAGCGCCTTGGCTTCTTCCATATAATCGGCGGGCGGCTGATAGTACGGGATACAGTAGTCGTTGAATATAATCTTTACGTCGCATTTGTCGGCAATCTCCACAGTGGTCGCGAGCGACTCCTCTTCGCCCATAAGCGCCGCCATTTCCTCGTAGCTTTTGTAGTAAAACTCGTCGTTGGGAAATCTGAAACGCGTAGGGTCGTCGTAATCCTTTGCCGTTTGGATACAAAGCAGCACGTCGTGCGCGTGCGCGTCCTTTTTGTCTATATAGTGAAGATCGTTAGTCGCGACCGTCTTAACTCCTATTTCCTTTGCTATTTTTCTAAGCAGCGGCAAAACACGCAACTCCTCTTTCAGTCCGTGGTTTTGAATTTCTATATAATAATCGCCCTCGGCGAACATGCTTTTAGTCTTCAACGCGTATTCTACCGCGTCGCCGTAGGGGTCCATTCTTTCGTCGTCAAGTAAAATTTTACTTAAAGCCCCCGCTATACACCCGCTGAGGCAGATTATCCCCTCGCTGTACTGTTTCAAAACCTCGTAGTCTATCCTCGGTCTGTCGTAAAATCCGTCGACGAAGCCTATACTGGAAAGTTTCATTATATTTTGAAATCCGGTTAAATTTTTTGCAAGCAGTACCAAGTGGTAACGCGGGTTGTTGTCCCTCGTCTTTAACTTTAAGTCGTTTGCGACGTAAAACTCACACCCCAAAATGGGCTTGATTTTATTCTTTTTGCAAGCGTTATAGAACTTAATAGCGCCGTAGACGTTGCCGTGGTCGGTGATGGCTACCGCTCTCGCTCCCGAAGCTACGGCAGTCTTGACGAGCTTGTCTATTCTCGCGCAACCGTCCAAAAGACTGTATTCCGTATGATTGTGTAAATGTATAAATTCTCCCATTGTTCACCCGATTTATCTTTATTGTTCGTTATAACGCCATTTTGCGCTCTTTATTCTCTGCAGCTCTCCGCGATTTGCGCGATTTTACGCAGCCTGTGGTTTATACAGCTTTTCGTAAGCGGCGGATTAAACAGTCTTCCCAGTTCCTCTAAATTCGCCTCGGGATTGTCGAGCCTGACCCTGCAAACGTCTTGAAGCGGTTTGGGGAGCGACGTCAAGCCCATTTTTTCCTCGATAATTTTTATGTCGCGGCACTGTCTTTCTCCCGCCGAAAGCTGTTTGTCGATATTGGCTATGTCGAAATTCAATTTACGGTTAAGGTCGTTTTTCATTTGCCGCTCCGCCATTATCCCTTCGATAGCCAAAACGCCGAAAGAACTTTCGAGAGCCGCCAACGTCGCGCTGACCGCGTCCGCAGTCTTAATGTAAATGACGTTCGCGCCGTCCCTTATATGCACCTTTTCTTCCTCGACTCCGGCACATTTCGCAATGAGTTTTCTGACCCGTTCCAGCACCATGTCGGAATTGAGATAAAAGGTAACGGAATACCCGCCTTTTGTCTTTTTCGCGTCGGCTAAATCCTGTCCTTCTGGCAAATTCAAGTGCCCGCAGGACAAAAACAAACCTCTCAAATACGCTCTTTGACAGCATTTTTTCGCTATCAATTCCCGCGGAATGGAAGTGACCAGTTCGCATTTGTTTACCACTATGCCGCAAGTATCAAGCAGCGCGGCGGCGGTGTCCGACGGCAGCCTTAAAACCGAATATTCGCTTCTGCCGCGATAGTCGCCCATATCTATATCCGTCCGCTCCACGTCGAAAGTTTCGCCGCAAAGTTGACCTACCACGCCGTTTAGTTTGTTTACGAACTCGCCGTCCGTGTGTCGAAATTCCAATGCAAAACCGTTGGTCGTGAATAAAAGTTCGCCCGCGCCGCGTATCGCGCCGCTCAAAAATGCGCGTGCGCAACAGGTTTTTTCCTCTCGCGCCACGAGTTCGGCCGCTACTTTATTGCTGATCTCGACGTTCACCTATTATTTTAACCTCTCTCGATAATTTGACCCCGAACGTTTCGTATACCTTTTTTTCCGCAAGACAGACAAGATACAAATATTCCTCGGGCGTGCCGCCTCCGCGGTTGACTATAAAATTCGCGTGCCGTTCGGAAATTTCCATTCCGCCGTAGCGATAACCTTTGAGTCCCGCTTTTTCAATCAAAGCGCCCGCCGACTCGCCTTTTACTTTTTTAAACACGCTTCCGAGACTGGGAAACGCGGGCTGTTTTTCCGACCTTAACTTCTTCACTTCGTCCATTTTTGCGGCTATTCGCACGACCGCCGACGGAAACAGGCGAAAATAAACCGTCGTTATCAAATCCTGCCCTTCGCGCAAGTTGCTGTAACGGTAATTGAACGCAATTTCTTCTCTCGTCAAATACTCCGTTTCGGCGGTATCCAACCGAAAGATTTCCGCTCCCTCGAATACGTCGGATATTGCCGTACCGAAGCTTCCCGCGTTGCCGCGAACCGCGCCGCCTACCGTCCCCGGTATCCCGCAAAGCGCTTCCATCCCCGACAAGCCGTACTCCTTTGCAAGTCTGGCAACATGACAGAGCTTTTCTCCCGCCGCTGCTTTTATCACGTCGC